>CAYOTD010000572.1:0-3817 GCA_964406685.1 uncultured Solibacteraceae bacterium
GGCAAACCCCGGAGGATCAGCGAGAGTCTCTGGCTGTTGGAAGACACCGCCAACGTCTATCTGGTGAAGAGCGGCGGTGATTCCCTGCTGATCGACTTCGGCAGCGGGAAGATCCTGGAGCATCTGCCTTCCCTTGGCGTCTCCAAGGTCGATTCCATCCTCCATACCCATCACCACCGCGACCAGTGCCAGGGCGACGCCACCGCCGTCGCGCGCGGTATCCCCATCGCCGTCCCGGCGCACGAGAAACACCTGTTCGCCGACGCCGAGAACTTCTGGCGCAACCGGCGCGTGTTTCATCTTTACTACGTCCGCAACGACTTCAACACGCTGACGCGCAACGTGCGCGTCTCCCGAACCCTGGCCGACTACTCCACCTTCCGCTGGAAGGACATCGACTTCTTCATCCTGCCCACGCCCGGCCACACCCTGGGCTCGATTACCCTGCTGGCCTCCATCGACGGCGGCCGGGTAGCCTTCACGGGTGACCTGATATACGCCCCCGGCAAAATCCACACCCTGTACGACACGCAGGTGAACTACGGGGGAACGGAGGGCGTCGACCTGGGAGTCTACTCCCTGCGCCGGCTGGCCGAGCAGTCCCCCGACCTTCTCTGCCCCTCGCACGGTGAACCCATCCCTCAAGCCGTCTCGGCCATCGAAACCACCGCCCGCCAGTTGACGGACTACTACCGTTTTCAGACCGGCAACGCTCCCAGCGCCGAGAACAAGCCCTTCGCCGTGTCGCCGCACCTGGTGGCGCACTACCAGACGACCTCGTCGTTCTATGCCGTCATCAGCGATAGCGGCAAAGCCCTGTTTGTCGACTACGGCGCCGCATCGGGGGTACACTTCGGCAACTTCGAGCGCGCAACCGCGACCACCGACCGCATCCGCTTCGTCGAACATTCCATCGACGAGCTCAGGCGCAACCACGGCCTCAAGTCGATCGACGTGGTCATGCCCAGCCACATGCACGACGACCATTTGAACGGATTCCCCCACCTGATGCGGCGCTACGGGACCAGGCTGTGGTGCTACGAGAACATGGTCGATGTACTGGAGCGTCCGCGTGGCTACAACCTGGGCTGCATCCTGAGCGAACCGCTCAAGGTGGGGCGCTCGTTCCGCCACGGCGAGAAGTTCCGCTGGGAGGAGTTTGAATTCGAGGTGACCCATTCGCCGGGACACACCGAATACCAGATGGCGCTGTTCGCCACCATCGACGGCAACCGGGTGGCTTTCACCGGCGACGCCTTCTTCGACGCCGGCCGGAAGGACGGTGTGCTGCGGCACAACCTGATCTTCCGCAACCACGTCGAAAACGACAGCCACGTCAAGTCGATCCGCAACCTGATCGACCGGGAACCCAACCTGATCGCGCCCGGCCACGGCCGCCCCTACGCGGTGACCCGGGACATGCTGCTGGCCACAGAAAAGAACGTGCGCCGCCAGCAGCAGTGGTTCTTCGATCTGCTGCCCGAGGGAATGACGAATTTCGGGCTCGATCCGAGCTGGGTGCGCCTGTACCCGTACCAGATTCTAGCCGCACCCGGCGATACCGTGCGGCTCGAAGTCCACGCGCAGAACTATAAGCCCTCGCCCATGAAGATGGAGGTGGCCCTGGTCGCCCCGCCGGAATGGAGGATCGAGCCGGACGTGCTGAAGTTCGAGGTGCCGGCGAATTCGACCGGAAGCCGGCCGCTGAGCATCTCGATCCCGAAGAGCTGGACGCCGCGCTCCCCGCGCCTGGCCGTCGCCGCCGACGTGATGGCCGACGGCAAGTACCTGGGCGAGATCACCGAAGCGGTGGTGGACGTGAAAGGCTCCGAGAGTTTCTGAAGCGGAATGCCGATGAGAAGATCAGGATGGAAATCTTTGTCGCCCGGCAGCCGATCCTGGACCGGAACCTGCGGACGTACGGGTACGAGCTTCTGTGCCGCACCGGCGCAACGGGCGGATGCAGGAACACCGACCCGGTAGCGGCGACATCGTCCCTGATCGCCAACACCTATCTCTCCATCGGAGCGGACCGGATCCTGGGAGGCCACAAAGCCTTCATCAATTTCCCGCGCGATCTGCTCGTCAACGGATTCGCGTCCGTAATGCCCGGCGCCGACATGGTGATCGAGGTCCTGGAATCCGTTGCCCCCGACGAAGAGGTCCTGGCGGCGTGCCGGCGGCTGAAACAGGAGGGTTTCCGCATCGCCCTGGACGACTTCGTCCGAAAGCCGGAGAAGGAACCGTTCCTGGAGGTGGCGCACTTCGTCAAGGTCGACTTTCGCGTCACTTCGCCGGCCGACTGCCGCGCGATGGCGGCGGAGTTCTCCCGCCGCGGCATTCAGATGATCGCCGAGAAGCTGGAGACGCCGGAGGAGTACGAGCGGGCGCGAGAGATGCGCTACACCTATTTCCAGGGCTTCTTCTTTGCCAAGCCTCAGGTCGTGGCCATGCGGGAGATCCCTCGCAACCGGCTTACCGGACTGCGCCTGCTCCAGGAATTGCAGAGACCCTCGCTCGACTTCAACCAGGTGGCAAAGCTGGCCGAGACCGATCTGTCGGTGACACACAAGCTGCTGCGCTACGTGAATTCGGCGGCCTTCGATTTCCGGGGGCACATCGAGTCCATTCAGCACGCCCTGATGGTGCTGGGAGAGAAAGAGGTCCGCAAGGTGCTCTCGCTGGCGCTGGTAACCGGCCTGGCCGTGGACAAGCCGCCCGAGCTGACCCGGACCGCGCTCAGCCGCGGCCGGCTGTGCGAGGCCATCGCCGGGCGGTCGAGCCTCGCCTCGCGGTCGCAGGAATGCTTCCTGATGGGGATGTTCTCCCTTCTCGACGCCATGATCGACCGCCCGATGGCCAAGCTCGCGCGCGAACTCGGCCTCGCCCCCGACGTGCAAGCGGCGCTGGCCGGCGAGGCAGCCTCCGACAGCCCCTTCACCGACATCTACTGGCTCTGCCTGGCCTGCGAGACCGCCAACATCAGCGTCATCGAACAGCTAATCGTCCGTCTCAACCTCGCCGCCTGCGACGTCGCCGCGATGCACCTGGAAGCCATGGCCTGGGCCGACGCGGTGCTGGGAGAGCAGTGAGAACGGGAGCCTTCGGCGGCAGACCCGGATCCCGATCGCCGGATGGATGGGCGCAGCCCGCGCCGTGCAAGAATATAGGCATGACGAAGTACGCCGTGGTGATCCACCAGGAAGCGGGGGGTGGCTTCTGGGCGGAAGTGCCGGCGTTACCGGGCTGCTACTCGCAGGGAGATTCGGTCGCGGAACTGATGGAGAACGCGCGTGAAGCAATCGCCGGAGTGCTCGAGGTCATGAGGGGAACAGGGTAACCAGCCCAAATCGTACATCCAGATTCTGGACATAGCGGAAGCTCCAGCGGATTGCGGGCAGCCATCATAAGTCTAGACGAAGCCTGGGCAGCGGGAGATTCTCTCCGTCCCGATCCACGGCAATCGCAGACTCAAGCCCGTGTCCCGGCTCAGCCTGAAATCACGCCTGTCCAAAACATTTGAGCGCCACCTGAGCGGGGTGTAGCGGGTAGAGGGCGGGTCGACTCCAGTAGAGTTGAGTTGTTCAAGACCAATTCTGCCGGAGGATCAACCCACCCATGGAACGAGTATCGAGCATTTTCAGCCAAGTTGTGCGCCTGGTGCCGCGCGGTCTGTTCGACGAAGCCGTGGCGAACCACCAGGGCGAGAAACACGCCAAGGGCATGACCTGCTGGAGCCAATTCGTGGCGATGCAGTTCTGTCATCTGGGAGGCGCCCGCTCGCTCCGCGAGATCCCCGGCGGCCTGGCCGCCAGCG
>CAYOTD010000573.1:0-3798 GCA_964406685.1 uncultured Solibacteraceae bacterium
CTTCATCCACCCCCAGGCCTGCTCATCCGGTATGTACGAGACAACATCCGGAGTTGGGATGGCGTTGAACTCGTCGATGTAGCGGCGGAACGGTTCGCGGTCCAGCACGGCCGCGGCGAGCAGGACTGGGATCAGGACGGGCACGGTCTTTCCTCTACAATAGCTATTAGGTCACGCATTCGTGCTCCATTTCCAAGACGCCATCCTGAACGTCACCCTGCTGTGGATGCTCACCGTGCCGCACGAGTTCGCGCACGCATGGGCGGCCGACAAGCTGGGCGACGACACTCCCCGCAACGAAGGGCGGCTGACGCTGAACCCGCTGGCGCACGTCGACTGGATCGGCACGGTGCTGATCCCGGCGCTGATGTCGCTGTTCAGCGGCGGCCTGTTCGGCTGGGGGCGCGCGGTGAACACCAGCCCTTGGAAGCTGCGCGGCGGAGCGCGCGGGCTGGCGCTGGTGGCCCTGGCGGGTCCGGCCAGCAACATCGTCTTCGCGTTTCTCCTAGGCGCCGTGGTGTGGCTGGCGGCGACGCCGGCGCCCGCCGTGGCGGAGCTGGCTGCGCAGGCCCTGCGTCTGAGCTTGTACCTGGCCCTGTTCAACCTGCTGCCCGTGCCGCCCCTGGACGGCTCCAAACTGCTGCTGGCGATGCACCTGCCGGTGAGGTTCTACGAGGAGTTGGCGCGCTTCGGATTCCTGCTGATCCTGGTAGCCATGACTGCCACCGGCCTGGGACGCTGGATGTCAATGACAAGCTGGGCGGCGGCGCGGCGCATCCTGGGACTGTTTCTCGGGTAGCCAACATGCCAGAATAGGGGCATGCCCCAACCCGTCATCCTAATCGCCAGCGGCGATCTCCGCCTCTCTGCCAACCAGGTCTGTTGGGAGGCGCAAGCGCGCGCCGAAGAGGCCGTCGTGACGGCCATCCAGAAGCTCGGCCGGACCGTCCAGCGCGGCCATGCTTACGATCCCGTGAAGAAGCACGGCTTCATCGACAGTCAGAAGCGCGGCATGGAGGTGTTCCGGAGCATCCCTCC
Organism: uncultured Solibacteraceae bacterium; assembly: GCA_964406685.1. Lineage (GTDB taxonomy): Bacteria > Acidobacteriota > Terriglobia > Bryobacterales > Bryobacteraceae > JACQZT01. The sequence continues at coordinate 1,039 of CAYOTD010000573.1, forward strand.
CGACGCTCCGCTGCTGGTGGTGGAAGCGGTGTGGCAGTACAGCCATCATGTGTTCAGCGGACTGCTGACCCACCGCGGGCCCATCCTCACGGTGGCCAACTGGAGCGGCGAGTGGCCCGGACTGGTCGGCATGTTGAACCTCAACGGCGGCTTGACCAAGGCCGGGGTGCCGTACTCCACGCTGTGGAGCGTGGACTTCACCGACGAGTTCTTCCTGTCGGGGCTGAAGAAATGGCTGAACGGCGAGCGGGTGGTCCATGACACCAGCCACGCCCGCCCACTCGACGCGGCCAAGCTGCCCGCCGAGGCGTCCCGCATCGGCGCCGAACTGGCCCAGACGCTGCGCCGTGACAAGGCGATCATGGGCATCTTCGACGAGGGATGCATGGGCATGTACAATGCCATCATCCAGGACGAACTGCTGCACGCCACCGGCGTCTTCAAGGAGCGGCTGAGCCAGTCGGCCTTGTACGCCGCCATGCGCGAAGTCCCTGCGGAAGAGGCCCAGCAAGTCCGCTCCTGGCTGGACGCCAAGGGCATGAAGTTCTGCACCGGCCCGGACCCGGCGAAGGACCTGACCAACGCGCAGATCCTGGACCAGTGCCGCATGTACATCGCCGCGCTGCGCATCGCCGACGCCTTCGGATGCGACACCATCGGCATCCAGTACCAGCAGGGCCTGAAGGATCTGGTCCCGGCTTCCGACTTGGTGGAAGGCCTGCTCAACAACGTCGACCGTCCCCCGGTGAAGGACCCGGCCACTGGCCGCGTTCTCTACGAAGGCAAGGCCCTGCCGCACTTCAACGAAGTGGACGAGTGTGCGGGGCTGGACGGACTGGTCACCAACCGCGTCTGGACGCGGCTGGGCTTCAACCCCGAGAACACGCTGCACGACGTGCGCTACGGCGAGTCGTTCCGCGTCAACGGCAAGGAGGAATTCGTCTGGGTGTTCGAGATCTCGGGCGCCGTTCCGCCGGCCCACCTGGTGGGCGGTTACGCCGGGGCCAGCAGCGAGCGGCAGCCGGCTATGTACTTCCCCGCGGGCGGAGGCACGATCAAGGGTGTCTCCAAGCCGGGCGAGATCGTCTGGAGCCGCGTCTTCGTCGACAACGGCGTGCTGAAGGCCGACCTCGGCCGCGCCAAGGTGGTCGAGCTTCCCAAGGAAGAGAACGAACGGCGCTGGCGCGTCACCACACCGCAGTGGCCCATGATGCACGCCGTGATGTACGGGGTCACGCGCGACCAGTTCATGGCGCGGCACAAGGCCAATCACATCCAGGTGGCCTACGCGCCCGATGCCGCCGGCGCCAACCTCGCCCTGGCCGCCAAGGCCGCCATGTTCCGCGAGATGGGGTTGGAGGTCAGTATCTGCGGTACGAATCACGGATTGTAAGTCGTTACATCAAGGAGAATCGAACGTGCGAGTTGGCTTAATCGGAACCGGAGCAATCTCCTACAAGCACGCGCAGGCCTACCGGAACATCGGCTATCAGGTCACCGTCTGTACGGACGTCAACCAAGCGGCGGGGCGTAAGTTCGCCGCCGAGTTCGGCTCGGAATTCGTCCCCACTTACGAAGAGGTCTGCCGCCACCCGAAGGTGGATTACGTGGACCTGTGCACCTTCCCCGATTTCCGCCTGCAACCGCTCAAGATCTGTGCGGAAACGGGCAAGCACATCCAGGTGCAGAAGCCGATCTCGACCAGCGTCGAGACGGCGCGCGAGATGGTGGAGACGGCGCGCAAGGCGGGCATCACGCTCGGCGTGGTCAGCCAGCACCGCTTCGACGATTCGAGCATTTTCGTCTCGAAGGCGATCAAAGACGGCCGGCTCGGCAAGATCCTCCAGGCCGACGCGTACGTTAAGTGGTATCGCCCGCCGTCCTATTATTCCCGGCCCATCAAGGGAAGCTGGGATGTGGAAGGCGGCGGCGCGCTCATCAACCAAGCGGTCCACCAGGTGGACGTCCTGCTGTGGCTGATCGGGCCGGTGAAGGAAGTGTTTGGCTACTGGCAGTTGGCCGCGCTGCACAAGATCCAGTCCGAGGACGTGGTGTGCGCGACGATGCGTTACGCCAACGGCGCCACCGGCGTTATCCAGGCGTCCACCGCGTTCTGGCCCGGCTACAGCGAGCGCATCGAGATCCACGGCACCAAGGGCTCGGCCATCTTCACCGGCGACAAACTGACTTCGTGGGACGTCGAGAACGACTCGGGCGAGCCCGCGCCGGTCGCGCGCGAGGTGATGTCGGGCGCTTCCGACCCGATGGCCATTTCGCTCACACCCTTCGAACGGCAGTTCCGCGACTTCGGCGAGGCCTGCAAGACGGGACGCAAGCCGCTGATCGGCGGCGAAGACGGCCTGCGCGCGCTCGAGTTCGTCCTGGGCGTGTACAAGTCCTGCCGCGAAGGCCAGAAAGTCGTACTAGGATGATCGTCCGGGTTCCGGCCTCCAGCGCAAACCTCGGTCCGGGGTTCGACGCGCTGGGACTGGCGCTCAGCATCTATCTGGAATGCCGCTTCCGCCCCGCTGACCGGCTGTCGATCCGCGTCAGCGGGCGCGACGCGGTGGAAATCCCCACCAGCAAGGACAACTTGGTATGGCAGACCGCGCTTGCCGTGGCCCGCGACCTCGGGGAACGGTTGCCGCCGGTGGACCTCGAGATCCGCAACGACATCCCCTTGGGCAAGGGCCTGGGGTCGAGCGCGGCCGCCCTCACCGCAGGAGTGGTCATCGCCGACCACTTGCTGGGGCTGGGCTG
>CAYOTD010000574.1:0-3781 GCA_964406685.1 uncultured Solibacteraceae bacterium
GAGCTGGACCCCTACCTGGTCTTCAAGGGTTCGGTGGCGATAGACGGCATCAGCCTGACCATCGCCGCGCTGGAAGGCAAGGAGCTGAGTGTAAGCGTGATCCCGCTGACCTTCTCCGCGACAACTCTGTGCCATCGCCGGCCCGGTGACCGGGTCAACATCGAGTGCGACATCTTAGCCAAGTACGTGGCCAAGTTACTAAGCGCTCAACAGCGCCCCTCAACCTTCCCCACCATGGACCGGCTCCGCGAAATGGGCTTCTAATGAACCGCCGCACTTTCCTTGGCTGTGCCGCCGCTGCCGCCTCCAGGACGAGCTGGGCGGAGCGGCTCGGAATCATGTGCCAATACGGGGCCTCCGAGCGGACGATGCGCGAGGCGCTCGCCGCCGCGCGCGAGGCGGGTTTCCGGCGTATCCAGGTGTTCTTTCCCTGGGACAAGATCGAAGCCGCTTTTCTCAAGGCGCTGCCGGGTTGGCTGCGGCAGGAAGGACTGGCCTGTCCGGTGCTGAGCGCCTATGTGAATTGCGTCTCCCCGCAGATCCCATTGATGAACGCGCGGGCGGAGGATCTGCCCCGCGCCATCGACTATGCCCCCGAGGTGGGCGCGACGCACCTGGTGGCCTGGACGGGGAGCTACTCGGCGGGCCTCATGACGTCGGACCCGCGTAACCACGCGCCCGCCGCCGCGGACGCCATCGAGCGCTTCCTGGCGCCGCACCTGGGGCGACTGGAGCAGGCGCGGGTGACCCTCGCGCTGGAGACCTACATGACTCTGGCCTGCCCGGACGCGCCGGCGCTGCGCCGCCTCCTCGCCCGGTTGCCCGCGGCGGTGGGAGCGGTCCTCGATCCGCCCAACCTGACTCCCCTGGCGCGGTACGCCGAACGCGACGCCGCGTTGCGGGAGATGTTCGAGACGTTGTCGGGCCGCGTCGCCGTCGTGCATCTCAAGGATTTCAAGCTGGCGAAGGACGGCAGGAGTTACGATCTGCCCGGCCCGCTGGCGGGCGAGATGAACTACCCTCTGTTCGCCGGGCGGATCCGCGCGCTCCCGGAAACGGTGCCGGTCATCGCCGAGCACCTGGGTCCGCCGGAGTTCGCCGCCGCGCGCCGCAAACTGCTACCGCTGTTTGGAGAGTAGGGGCAGGCGGCGCAGGGGAACGAACACGCAAAGGACGAGGCCGAGAATCAGCGCCGCGGCGAGGAAACCCAGCAGTTCCATCCGGTGAAGGTAGACGGGTGCGCCGATGTGCGTGCGGAACACGAGGAGATTCGTGCCCGCCTTGAACCCCAGGTGGAGCAGCGCGGGCAGCCACGCCGGCAGCGTTGCGAACAGCAGCGCGATCCACCTGCCGGGGCGGCCGGCGGCGCGGACATAGAGAGCCCCCGAGGCGCCGCCGAGGAAGAACGTCGCGGCGATGGCGAAGGGGTTGAACGACGCGGCCGGGGCGGGGCGCGCTTCGGCGCCGCGCCGCCACAGGGTGCGCGCCTGCTCGGGAGTGCGCGCGGTAATGATCCCCACGGCGGTTTCGGGAAACCGGTCCCGCCAGGCGCGCGCGAACTCGACGATGCGGCGGTCCGAGAGGCGATCGGCAGAAGCGACCCAGACGAGGAACTCGGCGCGGGCGCCATCCCACGTGTCCGTCACGGCGGAGTGTTCCTGAAGAGCGGTTTCGCCGGCGAGGGGGCGCAAGGGGTCGGCGGGGTCGCAGACAACGGCGAGTTGCGCCAACAGCAGCGTGGCGAGCATTGGCGTTCGGCCTATTGTAGCCTCGCCGGAATAGAATCGTACCATGCGCATTCTTGTGTCTCTGCTCTGGTTGCCGCTGTTCGCCCAGGCGCCGGCGGCGCCGCCCAAGCCCGAGGCGGCCAAGCCCGCGGTGGACGAGGCGCCGGTGGTGCGCAAGCACGAGTTGACCGTCGCCGGCCGCCCGCTGCGCTATACGACCACGGCGGGGCTGATGCCGATCCGCAACGCCAAGGGCGAGACCGAGGCGCACATCTTCTACATCGCCTACACGCTGGACGGGGTCACGGAGGCGGCGCGGCGGAGGCTGATGTTTTCCTTCAACGGCGGGCCCGGCTCGTCGTCGGTGTGGCTGCACCTGGGGGCGCTGGGCCCCAAACGCGTGCCGATGCGCGAAGACGGTTCGATGCCCCCGCCCCCGTTTCGACTGGAGGCCAACGACGGCACGCTGCTGGAGGAGACCGATCTGGTGTTCATCGACCCGGTGGGAACGGGGTACAGCCGCCCCGCCAAGCCCGAGCTGCAACAGAAGTTCTCCACGCGGCAGGGCGATATCGAATCGGTGGGCGAGTTCATCCGCCTCTACCTGACCCGCAACCGGCGCTGGCTGTCGCCGCTCTTCCTGATCGGGGAAAGCTATGGCACCACACGCGCCGCGGGGCTGGCCGGGTACCTGATCGACCGGGGAATCGCCTTCAACGGCGTCGCGCTGATCTCGACCGTTCTCAACTTCCAGACCATCGATTTCGCGGCGGGCAACGACCTGCCCTTCCCCCTGTTCCTGCCCACCTACACGGCCGTGGCCTGGTACCACAAGCGGCTGGCGCCGGAGTTGCAGAAGATGGACCTGCGCAAGCTGCTGAGCGAGGTCGAGGCGTGGTCGCTGACCACGTATGCGGAAGCGTTGGCCCTGGGCGACCGGCTGCCGCCGGCGCAGCGCAAGGCGGTGACCGAGCGGCTGGCCCGCTACACGGGCCTGGAGGCGCAGTACATCGACCGGGCGGAACTGCGGGTGGTGCTGGCGCAGTTCAATCGCGAGCTGCTGCGCGACCGCAACCTGATCGCCGGGCGGATGGACGGCCGGCTGACGGGGCCGGGGCCGCGGACGGTGTCGGCGATGGCCGAGTTCGATCCGAGCATGACCGCCATCATGCCTCCCTACACGGCAGCTCTGTATCAATATTTGCGCGGTGAGCTGGGTTACGAGTCCGACCTCGAGTACAACATTCTGGGCGGGGTGGGAAGGTGGGACATGAACGCCGACAACAAGTACGTAAACGTGAGCGACTCGTTGCGCGCCGCCTTCGGGCGCAACCCCTACCTCAAGGTCCTGCTGGGCGCGGGCACCTACGACATGGCCACGCCCTACTTCGCCGCCCATTACACGCTGGACCACATGCGGCTGCCGGCGAATCTGCGCGCCAACATCCGGGTACACGAGTATCCGGCAGGGCACATGTACTACATCCACCACGATTCGCTCAAGGCAATGAAGCGCGACCTGGCGGCGTTTCTCGATTGGGCGGCGCCGCTCCAGTAGCGGACAGTCAACTGCGGGCTTTCATCGCTTGCGGGGGCGGCGGCGGGGCGGGAACCGGTTCGGCGGGCGGTTCTGGGGCGGGCTTGCGGGGACGCGAATCCAGGCGGGCGGCGATCAGCTCGTCGCGCGTCTTCTGGAACTTGGAGCTGCCCGGCTGGACGCCGGCGGCGACGACGTCGCGCTCGGTAATCTCCAGGGCGGCGGGCAGGTGCTTCTGGAGATAGTTCTTGATGCGATCCTGGACGAGCCGGTGGTCGGAGCGCAGCAGCAGAAACAGGACCTGGTCACCGGGGGCGCGAGAGAGGAGGAAGTAGATCTGGGAGGCTTTCTGCAACTTGGCCGACTTCAGATCGCGCTCCAGCTTCTTCGACCGCGCTTCCAGCTTCTGCCACAGCTCGACTTCGCGCCTGCCGAGACTGGAGACCTTCACCAGCGCCGCCTTCTCCTTGGGCGAGAGTTTCTCGGCGAGCAGGTAGAGGAACAGCCCCAGGTTCTC
>CAYOTD010000575.1:0-3780 GCA_964406685.1 uncultured Solibacteraceae bacterium
CGAATTCGGAGGCGGAGAGCGACGAGGAGGAGCCGAGATTGCGCCTGCCGCACAACAGATCGTAGACGCGCACGCCGATGGAAAGCAGCGGGCGCGACCACTGGTCTCCTTTCCACACCGGGAACAGAAACGGCAGCGGATCGCAGAGGTGCGGCGCCAGCTTGCTCAGCCGCATCTTCTCCTGGCTGGCTTCGTGGACCAGGCCCAGGCGGCCCTGGGCGAGGTAGCGCAAGCCGCCGTGCAGCAGGCGCGAGGAACGGCTGCTGGTGCCGGAGGCGAAGTCGGCCTGCTCCACCAGCAGGGTTCGCAGGCCGCGGAGGGCGGCGTCGCGCGCCACGCCCGCGCCGACGATGCCGCCGCCGATGACGAGCACGTCGTACTCGTTGGCGGCGATGGAGGCGAGTTCGTTACGGCGAACGTGTGAGGAGTCTTTCATCCGAGCGCCTTTCCGTTGCGGTTCCCCTCGAGCAGAAGGCCCAATTCGCCGACGTCGGCGACTACCAGGTCGGGCGGCGTTGCCAGGGCCTGGGCGTCGGCGCGGCTGGCCTCGCCGCTCAACACCAGAACGCCAACCACGCCCGCGCGCCGGGCCATCTCGATGTCGGTGTAGATCCGGTCGCCCACCATCGCCATCTGGTCCGGGGCGAGGTTGAGCTCCTCGCACAGCTCCAGCAGGAACGAGGGATCGGGCTTGCCCAGCACGGCATCGGGCCGGCGTCCGGTGGCGGCGGCCAGGCAGGCGCAGATCGAGCCGCAATCGACCAGCACCGTGGGCTCGTCGGTGGGGCAGACCAGGTCCGGATGGGTGGCGATGTACGGCAGGCCGCGGGTGATGAGCCAGGCCGTCCGGCACAGGCGCTGGTAGGTCAGCGTCATGTCGAAGCCGACCACGACGGCGCCGGGAGAGTCCCAATCGATGCGGAAGCCGGCCTCTTCGAACTCGCGGGTGAGGGAGGGCGTGCCGAGGACCGCGATCCGCTCGACGCCGGCGAGGTTGTGGCGCAGGTAGTGAACGGCGGAATCGGCGGGGGTGCGGATCTGCCGCTCGTGGGGCTGGATGCCGAAGGCGCGGAGCTTGTCGACGTAATCGCGCCGGGCGCGTGAGGTGTTGTTGGTGAGGAAGGTGTAGCCGATTCCCAGCCGCTGCAACTGCGCCAGGAACGGAAGAGTGGCGTCGAACAGGCGCGCGCCCCGGTAGATGGTGCCGTCCATGTCGAGGACGACGTGGCGCAGGCGGGACAGATCAGCGGGCATAGTCCGGCGCGCCTCCCCACACGCCCGCCGGGCCGAACTGGCGCTCGAGAGCGGTCTCGAACAGCCCCATCCGCATGGTGAAATCCAGAACGCTGAAGCGCCGGCGGAGGAAGTAGGCCTGGTGATAGCTGCGCCGCAGGCGCTGGCGCGAGATCCCGATCTGTTCCGGTTCGACCGGGCAGCCTGCCTCGGCCAACATGCGGCGCGTCTCGCGGAACGGGATCAGGTGGCGCGAGAGGCGTTGGCGGAGCTCCGGCCAGCGGCCACGCAGGTTCGCCAGTTGATCCCTCAATTCCGCCGGTCCTGCGTACTTGGCGCGGAGCTCCTGTCTTGCCTTATCGGCCAATTCTCCCGGTTCGAAGATATCGGCGAGGCGGCGTTCGGATTCCTCCAGCGTGGGCCAGCCGGCCACGACGCGGTCCAGGTCCAGGGCGGCGAGATCCGCTTCGAGGAGGTGTTCATACAGCGCCAGGCAGGCGAGGGTTCCGATGCCCACCTTGAACCCGTGCGAGGGCGCTTCGCCCAAGTGTGTGTGGTGCTGCATGTCCCAGAGGTGGCTGAACTGGTGCTCGGCTCCGGAGGCGGGCCGGCTGGAGCGCGCCGCCTGCATGGCGAAGCCCGTCATCATGAGGCCGCAGGCCAGCCGCCGGATGACGGCCGGGTCTCTGTCCACCACCCCGCGCGGCTGGGCCACCCATTCGCGCAGCGGCCCGTGCACCGTTTCCCATACGTCCGGCTGCATCGGCTCGGTGCCGGCGGCGTCGGCCAGAATCCAATCCGCTCCGGCGACGTTCTTCGCCAGAAGGTCGGCGTAGCCGGAGGCGTTCATCTGGGGCGGCGCCCCGACGAGAGTCTCCAGGTCGGCCAGCACGCCGCGCGGCGCCGGGCACTCGAAGGTCTGCTTGGATCCGCGATAGGTGATGGACGCCCCGAAGGAGGTGTAGCCGTCCATGGAGGCGGCGGTGGCGACCACCATGTAGGGGCGGTTCAACTGGTGCGAGACCAGCTTTGTCAGGTCGTTGATGGTGCCCGAGCCGACCGCCACGGGGATGGCGGACGAGGCCGCCAGGACCTCGCGGAGCCGGTCCACCCAGGTGTATTCCGCGTAGACATCGGTGCCGAAGACGTGGGGCGGGAGGATCCCGCGGCCCGCGGTTTCCAGGCTCCGCTGGACGTCGGCTCCCGCGGCCTTGAAGGTGTTCTCATCGGCAACGACTTGCGGAGTCTGGCCGGGGAACAGGGAATCGAAGTAGTGCGCGGTCCTGTGGCGGAGGCCCGCTTCCGCCACGAGAACACGGGTGTCGGTGGCGGCTTTCAGGGCTCGTTGGATGATCCGTTCTTCCTGGTCTGCTGTCATGTTCATCCTGAATAACAATTCATATTGTAGCATTGCCCCGAGCCGGGATTGCGGGGTCTGGGGACCCCGCGCAGCGTGTGAAAGGCTGGCCCCACGGTTACCTCTTCAGGTGGCGTGCCAGGAACTGGTAGATTTCCTGACGGGATTCGCGCGCCAGTTTCGTGTCGAGGCGGTTGAAGGAGTGGCCGCCGGGAGCGTCCTGGTAGGTTTTGCAGTCGAACTGTTTGCCGGCGGCTTTCAGCGCCGCGATGAGGCGCTCGACTTCGAGCACGTTCACGTCCTCGTCGTTGGTGTTGGTGTGGATGAGCAGGGGAGTGGCGAGCCTGGCGGCGTGGGTGACGGGCGAGCGGCGCTGGTACTCGGTGATGTCTTCGCGCACGGTCTTTCCGATGTGGTAGGGGGCGGAGAACAGGGCGCGGTAGCTTTCGGTGGAGTAGCCGAGGCGGGTGACCAGATCGCTGACGGGGACGCCGGCGTAGGCGCAGGCATAGTCGCCGGGATGCTGGAAGATGTTCATCAGCGCGATCATGCCTCCGTGGCTCCAGCCGACTATGGCTACTTGCTTGGGGTCGAGAAAGGCGTGAGTTTCCAGCATCCAGCGCATTCCCAGGTAGACGTCGTCGTTCTCGCGCCCACCGTAGTCGATGGCATTGTAAAGTGCCGCTCCATAGCCGGTGGAGCCGCGGTAATCGGGGGCGATGAGAGAGTAGCCCTGCTCGATGAGCTCGCGCACGATGTGTACCGAGCCGGTGGTGAAGTTGGCGTGCACGCCGCCATGGGGGAGGACGATCAGCGGGTGTTTTTTCGACCGGTCGAGTTTCCTGGGGATGAACGTGTAGGCGCGGATGACGAGCGGGTTGCGCGCGCCCGGCGCGGCGGGGTTGGCGACGCGGTGGCGCGGCAGGCTGGTGTAGGCCACCTTGTCGACCTCGGCGATGTCGCCCAGGCGGGAGAACCATGCCAGGTCATCGATGGCTTTCAGGACCTGGTCCCAGCGGTGGTCCGGCTGATCGTCGTCCGGCGCGGCGGCGGGACGCTGGCCGGAGCAGAGAGCGGCGCAAAGCAGCAGGATGCTCAGCGGTTTCATAGTCACCGTCGATGGTACATCAGGCAGGCCAGGCAGGTCGGGGACAGACGGGACGTTTCCCGTGACTGTTGGAAAACGTCCC
>CAYOTD010000576.1:0-3771 GCA_964406685.1 uncultured Solibacteraceae bacterium
GTCCGCCAGGGACCCCGGGGGAGCTGCCTGCGCCCCCCCGAGGGGCTCGAAGCCGCTCATCGCCAAGCCGCTATAGAATAGGTCGCGTCGTCTGATGGATCGCATTCTCCGCCGCCTCGCCGGTGCATGCCGTTTCCGGCGCCTGCATACAGTGTAATCGAGAATCTTGCCAGATGCGCGCCAATCATGCATACTTTACGTATGCACTTGCTGAGCCGCACCCTGGCCTTATCCCTCCTCCTCACCTGCGGAGGCTGGGCACAATCCGGGCCCTCGGCTGCGGAGTTCGCCGCCAAGGCGCTGCCGGCGCTGCCCATCGAGCAGCCCCATGATTTTCGCAAAGTCATTGAGAACTGGGTGGAACCGCTGCGCCGGGACCCGGCGGCCCGCCCCACGAGTACCGAGATGGCCCTGCCCGCCGAGGGCTGGACCATCGTTCTTCCTCCGCGGACCGGGCCTGTGCTTCAACACGCCGCTCGCGACTTCCGGGACTACCTGGCGCGAGCCATGCAAGTGCGTGTGAGCCTGGAAACAAAGCCCTTGGACGGCTGGCGGACAATGAGCAAGGTTGTCGTCGCCGGCACCCGCGGACAGATGCCTGAATGTGGAGCCGGCCTGCGCGGGCGAAAAGACTACCAGGTGATCATCTCGCCGGAGCGGATCGCCGTCTGCGGTTTCGACGAGCGCGGCGCCATGTACGGCCTCTATCACCTGGAATCCCGCATGAATCTGCGGGAAGCGCCCTATCTCCCCAAGGACCTCAACATCGAGCGGCGCAGTCTCTACGGCGCCCGCATGACGCTGTCCGGGCTCGGTTGGATGGAGTGGCCCGACGCGTATCTCTCGATGATCGCCCACTATGGGTTCGATTCGATCTACGCTTCTGTATACGCGAACCCCAACGGCGCCCTCGCCGGTCCGCCCTACAGCCACATGATGCGCCGCCAGGACCCGGCCCGCATGCGCGACCTGATCCGCCGGGCGGCGCGCCAGGGGCTCGACGTCTACTGCCCCATCATGCACCACCTGGACGGCACGCCGGAGAACGAAGCCGCCCTGCGCAAGCTGATCCGCGACAACGTGACCCAGTTCCCCGAGATCCGCGGCTACGTCCTGCTGATCGAAGGCTTTGACTATGGGCGCTGGCCGTCGTGGAATCGCGCCGACATCCGCAAGTGGATCGACTGCTGGACCCGGGGGGTGAACGTGGCCGCCGAGGAGATGCACACGCTCAACCCGGCCATCGAGGTCCTGGCCTGGGACTACAACATCGACTTCCGTCCCAGCGCGACCGAGGTGAAGCGCTACGTCATCGACCGTTACGCCAACGACGTAATCCCGCTCGTCACCTGGGAAAACGGCAAGGGCTTTGAGCGCGACGGCGAGCAGGGATACCTGAAGGACTACTGCATCAACGAAGTCGGGCCGGCGGAGGTGGCCGCGGCGCAGATCGAGCAGGCTCGCAAGCGCGGCATGAAGGTGTTCGCCAAGGCCGACACCTTCGCCAGTTGGCAATACGGCACCTTCCCTTACCTGCCCTTCCCGCAGCAGTGGCACGCACGCTACCAGGCGCTGGAGAAGCACGCCATCGACGGGACGATGGAGACCTGGAGCTACGGCTTCAAGCCCAACTTCGTGGCGGAGCTGCGCAATCGGTATGGCTGGAGCGGCGCACCGCCGCTCGAGGAACTGCTGCGCGCCATCGCCCGGCGTGAGTTCGGCGCCGGCTCGGAGGACCTCGCCCTGACGGCCTGGGAGCATTTCAGCAAGGCCATCCGCCTGGTGCCCGACACCGGTCCCAACATGGGCACGACGAACTCGATCGGCTCGCCGTTCTTCTTCGAGAAGCCGAAGACGCGCGCCATCGTCGTCGAGCACTCCTGGACGCCCCCGGGCATCGAAGCCGGCGGCGTGAGGGTGAGCGCCTACTGGCCGTTTGCGCCCGACCGCGTCATTCTGGTGCCGGATTTCACCAACCGGACCAACGCCGCCGCCCGCTACGCCAGCCCGTTCACGCTTCCGGTGTTCAACAAGTACCTGCTGCTGGCCGCCGACGAGATGGAGAAGGGACTGGAAAGCTATCGCCGCGCCGGACTGAAGGCGCCGGTCGCCAAGCGCAAGAGCGCTTTCCGCGAGGTGCTGCTGGCCGAGCAGTTGCAGCGCATGATGCGCAGCGATCAAGCCATCCTGGAGTTCGAGGACCTGCGCGTGAAACTCGCCAAGGCCGCCGACGCCGCCGAACGCGCCCGCACGCTGGAGCGCATGACGGCGATCCTCAAGGAAGAACTGGCCCGCACCCAGGCCGCGCGCGACACGCAGAGGCGCGACTCTCGGCTGGGTTACGAGTGGGAGCAGGACTACTTCCACACTCCGGAAGTCCTGGGCGAGAAGATCCAGCAGATCCGCGGCGCGCTCCACCGCGAAATCCCGGCCTACCGGAAGCGGCACGGATTGAACTAAGGTGTCAAAAGCGATTTCGATTTGTGGAAAGTGAGGATATTGCATGTCGCGAGTCGTACTGGGGATCGATTGCGAAACGGACGTGGGCAGTTGGTCACCGAACTATGAAGGGCTGGTCAACGCCACGCCTATCCTGCTGAAGCTGCTTGACCGGCACGGCATCACCGCCACCTTCTTCTTCACCGGCGACGCCGCCCGCAAGCACCCGAAGATCGTTAGGCTGGTGCGCGACGCCGGGCACGAAGTGGGCTGTCACAGCATCTATCACGAGACCGTGGGGACGCCGTTGTTCGAGATCCCGGGCATCTATCCGCTGCTGCCGGAAGAGATTCCCAACCGCCTCCGCGTGGCGACTGAGATCGTGGAGAGCGCGGCCGGGACGCGGCCGGTCTCGTTCCGCGCGCCGCGCCTGTTCGGCTCGACGGAAGTCGTCAACGCCCTGGAGAATCTGGGTTACCTGGCCGACGCCACTTACCCGATGTACTTTTACCGCGAGCGGCTCGTGCCGTATCATCCCAGCGCCGAGGATTGGACGAAGGAAGGGTCGCTGAAGATCGTGGAACTGCCCAACTTCGCCGACCTCTCCATGGATTCCAAAGACCAGTACGGCCGCGACATGGACCAATGGCCGCTGTTCCGCACCGAGGGCGCCGAGGCGCTGATGCGCCACATCGACGGCTACACCAGCTACTGCGACAAGCGCGGAGTCGAGCCGTTCCTTTGTTTCTACTTCCACCCGTGGGAGTTTCACCCTATGCCGCAGGGCGACATCTTCAGTGGAGAAGGGTCGGTGAGGCCCGATCCGTTCATCGTGAAGAACTGCGGCCCGCACGCCGTCGAACAGTTCGATCGCGTGCTCTCGATGCTCCGCGATCGCGGGGCGAAGTTCTTCCAGGCGCGCCAGATCGCGCAGGAGACTGTATGAACACGATTCCCGACGTCCAATACCAGCAGAGAATAGAGCGGTTCCAGCGGAACATCCGGGAGGCGGGGCTGGACGCGGCCCTGGTGCACGGCAACGAGGCCGACTTCGCCAATGTGCGGTATCTTTCCGAGTACTGGCCCACGTTCGAGGCCGGCGGTATCTTCGTCCCTGCCGAAGGCGAACCGGTGCTGCTGATCGGCCCCGAGAGCGAGGCGTACGCGAAGGGCCGGAGTAAGATCCCCGCTATCGAGAAGATGGTGGAGTACCGAGAGTCGGCCGAACCGGAGTATCCCGGAATCCCGGTGGCGTCTTACCAGGATGTCGTCGCGCGCGCCATGCCGGGCCGTCCGCTCCGCCGCCTGGGCCTGGTTGGGTACTCGGTGATG
>CAYOTD010000577.1:0-1104 GCA_964406685.1 uncultured Solibacteraceae bacterium
GGAATCGGCCCGCTCATTGTCAGCATGACGCGCAGCACCGCCGACCTGCTGGCCGTCTTCCTGTTGGCCCGCGAGGGCGGGCTGCTGGTAGCCACCCCCGATGGCCCCGCCTCGGATCTGCCCGTGGCGCCGCTTTTCGAGACCATTGCGGATCTCAAGCGCGGCGAATTGATCCTGGACGAGTTCCTGTCCCACCCGCTGGCGCGCCGGACGCTGGACCACCTGCGGCGGCGGGACGAGCGCGGCGCCCCGGAGTTGGTCGTCATGCTGGGCTACAGCGACAGCAACAAGGACGGCGGAATCCTGGCCAGCCAGTGGAGCGTCCATCTGGCCGAGCGCGGCCTGGCCCGCGTGGCGGCGCGCCACGGCGTGCGCCTGGCCTTCTTCCACGGCCGCGGAGGAACCATCGGCCGCGGCGCGGGCCCCACGCACGTCTTCCTCGACGCCCTGCCCACCGGCTCGCTGAAGGGCCGGATGCGGGTTACCGAACAGGGCGAAGTGATCGCCCAGAAATACGCCAACCGGCTGACCGCGTCGTTCCACGTCGAGCGCCTGCTGGCGGGCGTGGCGCGGACCTCGCTCCTGCACCAGGCCGGCGAGGCCCAACCGAATCCCCTGGAACCGGTCTGGTCGCTGGTGGTGGAGCGCAGCCTGCGCGCCTACCGCGAACTGGTGGAAGCCGACGGCTTCGTCGCCTTCTTTCGCCAGGCGACGCCCATCGACGTGATCGAGCGGACCCGCATCGGCTCCCGGCCCCCGCGGCGCATGGGGCGGGAAACGATCGAGGATCTGCGGGCCATCCCGTGGGTCTTCAGTTGGTGCCAGGCGCGCTTTCATCTGCCCGGCTGGTATGGGGTCGGCACGGCGCTGGACTGGCTGCGGAGCGAGCGGCCGGCGGACTGGGACCGCCTGCGCGAACACCTCGGCCGCTGGCCCTTTCTGAGTTACCTGCTCCACAACGTCGAGGCCAGCCTGATGATGGCTCACCCGGAGACGATGGAGTTGTACGCCTCGCTGGTTCAGGATGAGCGGTTGCGCCGGTCCACGCTCGATCGGATCCGGGGCGAGTTCCGTCTGGCCCAGGCGCGGCTCGACGACGTGTTC
>CAYOTD010000577.1:1114-3770 GCA_964406685.1 uncultured Solibacteraceae bacterium
GTTCGGCGCTACGGCGGAGGAACGTCGGCCCCGGCTGGCGCTCGCCATCCGGTTGCGCGAGTGCGCGCTCCGGAAGATCCATCAGGAGCAGGTGCGGTTGCTGGCCCTTTGGCGGCGCGATCCGGCCGAGGAAACCCTGCGGGCGCTACTGCTGTCGGTGAATGCCATCGCCATGGGGCAGAAGATGACGGGCTGAGGAGGAAGGGATATCCCGGCGCGCGCTGGGTGAAGCGGGGAAGGGGTGGATCGCGCGCGCCGGGAATCTGTTGAGGCCAGGAGAAAAAAACGGGCCGCGCTCATCACGCGGCCCGAGTGTTCAGGGGGTTCGCTTCTCTCTAGCGATAGATCGCGGCTACGATAACCTGTTCCACCGGCGCCGATGCCGTCAACTCCCGCTCGATCTTGCCCTTGCTGACCAGCCCGCCAGAGCCGACCGCGCGCAGGATCTTGGAGAGGAAGTAGCGGTCGCCATACTTGTTGAAGACCAGCAAGGCTTCGGACTTCTCGCTGTTTGCGTAGAGCGGAGTCACCTGGACGAAGGTGACGCCCTTGCCGGCGGCGTTGCGGAGCAGCAGCGTGCTGGGGACTTCCTGGTTCTCGAAGGTGTAGTTCCCGGCGGCGAACTCCTTGCCCGCAACCGTGAAGTCGAACGGCACGCGAGCCTTAACGGCATAGCGCTCGGCGGCCATGGATGCCGTCGTCAGGATTCCCGTGGCTGCCAGCGCAAACAGTAACTTCTTCATTGCTGTCTCCTTTGGATCTCGTCGGCTTCCTTGGAAGCGCGTTACGCCCTGGGTAGGGGCAATCGCCCGGCCAAACTCCGGCTGGTCCGGCGCCGCCGTTTCAAGTTGCTGATAAAGAAGACCTTCGACTCTTCCGGAGCCGGATGTCTGTTACTTTGGTTAACCGCCGCGCCTGCTGCGAACTATCCGGGCGGATAGATCGTCTATCTATTCAGATAGACTTTATTGGTGATGAATCCGCGCTTGATCGCGATCGCAGGCCTTATGGAAGGCGCCTTTTACATGTTGCCGGAGCAGGAGATCTCCGTTGGCAGCGACCCTTCCAATCTGCTGGCGATCGAGGATTCCGTCCTGGCACCGTTTCACTGTGTGATCTCGGGCAAAGACGGCGAGTTCCGGCTGCGGAACCTGGGCGTGGAGCAGGGGTTGTCGGTCAACGGGTTGCCGGTTGAGGAGCGCGTTCTGGTTCACGGCGACGAGGTCCGGATCGGCGAAACCTTGTTCCTGTTCCTGGCCTATGAAGCCGAGACCCCGGCCGATTTCCGCCTGCAACGCGAGATTGACCGGCTGGAGATGGAGAATCGCCGGTTGCAGGCCGCCTCCAACGTGAACCACGACATGGTGGGTGATAGCCCGGCCATCCGCGCCGTCTATCAGTTCATTGGAAAGGTCGCCCCGTCGGATTCCACCGTGCTCATCGACGGGGAGAGCGGCACGGGAAAGGAACTGGTGGCGCGCGCCATCCATCGCAACAGCCGCCGCGCGGGGCGGCCGTTTGTCGCCATCAACTGCGCCGCCATCACCGAGACTCTGCTGGAAAGCGAGATGTTCGGCCACGAGAAGGGCTCCTTCACCGGCGCGGTGGCCCAGAAGCGCGGCAAACTGGAAGCCGCCGACGGCGGGACGGTCTTCCTCGACGAGATTGGCGAAATGTCGCCGGGGCTACAGGCCAAGCTGCTCCGCGTGTTGCAGGAGCACGAGTTCGAGCGCGTGGGCGGCAATCGCACCATTCCGGTCGACCTGCGCGTGATCGCCGCCACCAACCGCGACCTGGCCGAAGAGGCGCGCAAAGGCACGTTCCGCCAAGACCTCTACTACCGCCTGAACGTGGTCAAACTGACGGTGCCGCCGCTGCGCGACCGCAGCCGCGACATTCTGCCGCTGGCGCAGTACTTCATCCAGAAATTCGCGCGCCGCGCCGCCCGCAAGGTGGTGGGGATGTCGCCGGACGCCCGCGACCTGCTGCTGCGCTACTCCTGGCCGGGCAATGTGCGCGAGCTGGAGAACGCCATCGAGCGCGCCATCGTCATGGGCTCCACCGAGTTCATCCTGCCCGACGATCTGCCCGAGACGCTGTTTGAAGACGGCGAGCCGCGTCCCGAGCGGCCGCAGGCGCTGTTCCACGAGACGGTGAACGAAGCCAAGAAGCAGGTGATCCTGCGCGCCTTCGATCAGGCCGCCGGCAACTACACCGAGGCCGCGCGCGTGCTCGGCCTGCACCCCAACTACCTGCACCGCCTGATCCGGAATCTCAACCTGAAAGACGAGCTGAAAGCACGGGTGGGTTAACCGGCCAGCAGGCGCTCGCCCATGGCGCGCTGGAGCGCTTCCACGCCCTCGCCGGTGACGCTGGAAATGGCGAAGAACGGCAGGCCGCGCTCCTGGGCCAGGCGCTCGAGGGAGGCGCGCCGCTCGGGGTCCTGCGCGGCGTCCAGTTTGGTCCCGACCACCAGCATCGGTTTTCCCGCCAACTGCTCGCTGAAGCTCGCCAGCTCGCGCAGGATAATGTCGAAATCGCTCACCGGGTCACGCCCGGTCTCATCCGACAGGTCCACCAGGTGAACCAGCAGGCGCGTGCGCTCGATGTGGCGGAGGAACTGGACTCCGAGGCCGTGCCCCAGGTGCGCGCCCTC
>CAYOTD010000578.1:0-3766 GCA_964406685.1 uncultured Solibacteraceae bacterium
ACCATCGAAGGCAATTCGCTGCTGTACCTGCTGCATCCGGGCGATGAAGTGGTCACCGAGATTTCGCGCCGCCAGGATCTGAACCTGCGGGGGACGGCGGAGCGGTATTGGTTCGCGCTGAAGTACCTGGCGCTGCACGACGGCGACGGACGATTCAACGCCCTGGCGCGGCGATTCCAGGCTAAGGGCGCAAGTCTTTCCACGCTGATGGAGTATCCGGAGCTGTTGAAGCCGGGCCCGGCCGATGCCGCGCTGCCGCTGGACTACGAACGGCAGATGCCGGCGGTGGGCATCGCGCGCATCCGGAGGGGCCAGCGGAGCGCCACGCTGATCCTGCACGGCGGCAGCCGGTTCTTCACCTTCCGCAGCGGGGGAGCGGTGATCAACGCGGTGCGGTTCGCCAGCGCGTTCTTCGGGAAGGGCCAGTTCGTTCCGCGAACGGGAGAGAAGCGCGGCGCGAGCTACCATCTTGGGCAGCAGATCGAGGCGGGGTACTACCAGCCGCTGGACCCGCCGCGGCGGGTTCCGGTGGGGCAGGTCTTCTCGGTGCGGAAAGAACGCAAGACGACCGAGATCTGCCGGCTGGAGCAATCGGCGGTGATTACCGAGACGGCGCGCGGATTCGAGGTGAGAATCCGGGCGCAGGGGACGAAGGATGTGCCGCTGGCGGTGGAGGTCAACTTCGCCGAGGGAGGGCGTCTGGAGGGCTGCACGCCGCATGCGAAGGTGGCCGACGCCTGGCTGCTGGAATCGGGAGAGGCGGTCTATCGCATGGGCAAGGACGGCATCCGGTTCGGTCCGGGCGCGGCGCCGCATCGCTACGTCGAAGTGAGGGGAGCGGAAGCGAAGTTGTCAGGTCCCAGCGTCTACGTGACCGGGCTGACGCCTTTCGACCACACCCTTCGCTTCGAGGCTCTCTGAGGGGGGCGTCTTCGCGCCGGTGATCCTGTTGATGAAGTTCATCAGCAGGTCGGGCGCCTGCGCCTTCAACTCCGGATCGCCGCGGTGAGCTTCGACCCACTCCAACAGCAGGACGAGCGGCACAAGCCGGAGCTCGTCTTCTCCGCGGAGGTCGCCGAAGCGGCAGAGGACCCACGAGGGCCTGGCGGCGAGGGGGATCTCCTCGACCAGGTCGGCCCGAGGGGTCCGGCAGTTGTCCGGAGGCGAGGAGACCAGATACTCGCGGCAGGCGGTGGGGCGGCGCTCGTGGATGGAGCAGCTTTCCTCCTCCAGGAAGGGACAGGCCACGTCCAGCTTGAAGTAGTCGATGCCGAGCTGGAAGCGCTCGTCCATGCCGACCTGGGCGACGCGGCGCAGCCGGTCGAGCATTCCGGACGGCTCAATGGCCGCGACGGCGTCGCGGAATCGCCGGCGAACGTGCTCCCGGCGCGGCTCGGGCATCGAGTCGATGAGGGCGGCGAGATACCGGGCTTCGCTCTCGGCGATGGGCACCAATTGGCGGCAACAGACGCCGCAGCCGGCCCGGCACGAAACCCGTTTTCCGCGTTCGGCGGCCTGCTGTTCGGCGGCGGCAACGATCATATTGGAGATGCCGTGGAGGACGGGGAGAAGATCGGTTACCGTCACGGGACCGGCGGGAAGGCGGGCCGAGGCCTCCACGTCCTGGCCGGAGATGGAAAGGGCAAAACGCACCGTTACACAGGCAGGTTTGTTTTCGCCCCGCATAGCCGCTGCGCTCTCATGAAGCTATCCTACGGCCCATCAGGGGCAAAACACAAACTCTACGCTATACTGCGCTTCAGGAGTTGGGCGGTGAAGGCGATTCTAGCGGTGATGGGTGTGGGTCTGCTAGCGGCCGCGGGCTGCTCGCGGGGACCCGACATCTACACGCCCTCGATCGACCGCCGGCCGATTGAAGGCGCGGTTCCGGAGTTGGGCGAGTTTGCCGAAATGGGATCGCCGGAGGCGGGCAGGCACGTGGTGCGCGACGTCATGGATGCCGCTCCGGGGCAGACGGCGCGCTGGACCAACCAGCGGCCGGCGCTACGCTTCCACCTGAGCCGGATCGCCGCGCGGCATCTGCGCTTCGAGTTCGCCCTGGCCGAAGCGACGATGAAAGATACCGGGCCGGTGACGATCACCTTCAAGGTCAACGACCATGTGCTGGACACGGTACGGTACCAGGAGCACGGCCAGAAGGTCTTCGAGAAGGTCGTGCCGGAGGCGTGGCTGCGCGAGGCTCAGCAGGTGATCGTGGCGGCGGAATTGGACAAGGTCTGGGTGGCGAAGACGGACGGCGCCCGGCTGGGCGTGCTGCTGACGCGGGCGGGGTTCGTGCGCTGATGCCGCAAGCCGTGTACGTGGCGGCGGGGGCGGCGCTGGCGATCCTGTCGTGCCTGGCCGCGGGGCGGCTCATGGTGGATCGGTTCGGGTCCGGGCTGCCGGCTGCCGAGCGATGGCTGCTTTCGTTTCCCGTGGGCGCGGCCTGCCTGCACCTGATCGTGTTTCTGCTGGCCTCGGCGCGGCTGGCGCGCAAGGGCGTGTTCCTCGCCGTGGGAGTGGCGCTGATCCTGGCGGCGTGGCGGTGGAGGCGGGAAGCGCCGGCGTCGCCGCTGCCGCGGGTGCCGCGGGCGTGGACGTTCGCCCTGGCGGGCCTGTTTGCGGTGTTCGGGGCCGTCTACCTGGTGAACGCGATGGCGCCGGAGCACAGCCCCGACGGGGTCACGTACCATCTCGGGCTGGTGGCGCGGTACCTGCGCGAGCGCGGGTTCCGGCGGATCACGACGAATATGTACGCCAGCCTCTCGCAGGGCGTCGAGATGCTGTACCTGATGGCCTTCTCGCTGGGAAAACACTCGGCGGCGGCGCTGACGCACCTGGCGTTTCTGGCCTGGCTGCCGGCGGCGATGCTGGCATGGGCGCGGCGCGAGGGCGTGGCGGCGGCGGGGGCGGCGGGGGCGGCGTTCGTGTCCCTGAGTCCGGTGGTGGGCCGCGATGGAACCACGGCGTACAACGACGTGGCCGTGGCGGCGGTGCTGTTCGCGGTGTTCTGGCTGGTCGATCTGTGGCGGGCGCGGCGCGAGGACGGTCTGCTCGTGCTGGCGGGGCTGGTGGCGGGGTTCGGCTACGCCGCCAAGTACACGGCGTTTCCGGCCGTGCCCTACGCGCTGGGAGTGGTGGCGTGGACGCTGCGGGGCGAGCCGCGGCGGATGATGCGGGCGGCGGCGATCGTGGGGCTGTGCGCGTTCGCCATGATGGCGCCGTGGATGGCGAAGAACGCGCTGTGGGTGGGGAATCCCTTCGCGCCGTTTTTCAACGCCTGGTTTCCGAACCCGTATGTCCATGTGAGTTTCGAGCAGCAGTACGGCGCGTACATGCGGTCGTACGGCGGTATCAAGGACTGGCGCGCGATCCCGTTCGAGCTGACGGTGCGGGGCGGGCTGCTGGCGGGGTTGCTGGGGCCGCTGTTTCTGCTGGCTCCGGTGGGCCTGCTGGCGGCGCGCGAGGCGGCGGGGCGGCGGGTGCTGGTGGCGGCGGCGGTGTTTGCGGCCGTCTATCCGGCCAACATCGGCACGCGATTTCTGATCCCGTGTCTGCCGTTCGTGGCGCTGGCACTGGCGCTGGCGTTCCGGCACGTGCGGGGCGCGCTGGGAGCCATGGTGGCGTTTCATGCCCTGACGGCGTGGCCGTGGTTCATCGGGTCGTACAGCCACCCGGCCGCGTGGCGGCTGACCGAATTTCCCTGGCGGGCGGCGCTGCGGCTGGAATCGGAGGACGATTTTCTGGCGCGGCGGGTGGGTTCCTA
>CAYOTD010000579.1:0-3756 GCA_964406685.1 uncultured Solibacteraceae bacterium
AGTCCACGCGTGCGGCGACGCGCGCGGGATAGTAGTCCATCCCCACGCGGCACTCGCACGACCGCTCGTAGCCCGCCGTCCCGCCCCGGCAGGCGTCGCGCTCCAGCCCGGCCAGATAGCGGTTGAACTCCGCGTTGTCCATCCCGGCAAGCGCGCTGCCCACGCCGAACAGGTCCGCCCCCGCGCGGGCGTACTGCCCGATGTGCTCGGGCGAGGCGATGCCTCCCATCCCGATGATGACCGGCGCGGGACCCACCGCTTTGCGCGCCTGCTCGACCGCGCGCAGTCCCATCGGGCGAATGCCGTCGCCGGACAGCCCCCCCCAGCGGTTTGACAGAATCGCATCCGGGCCGTGCTCGGCCAGCGCCGGCCCGACCGTGTTGATCAGCGTCAAACCCGCCGCGCCCGCCGCCACCGCGGCCTGCGCCGCCCCGCCCAGATCCGCCAGGGTCGAAGAGAGCTTGACGAACACCGGCAGACCGGTGGCCTGCGCCACGGCTTCGGTCACGCCTTTCAGCAGTTCCCGGTCCTGCCCGACCTCGGCTCCGTAGCCCTTGGCATGGGGGCACGACATGTTGAGCTCGAAACCGTCGGCGATGGGTTTCAGCGTTTCGGCGGCGGCAACGAAACTCGCCACGTCGGAGCCGAAGATCGAAACCAGCAGGAACTTCTCTTCAGGGATCGCCAGGCCATCGAACTCTTTGAGGAACGCCGCCGCGCCGGGGTTGGCCAGTCCCACGGCGTTGATGTAGCAACCCGGGGCGTAACGGGCGAAGATCGGCTCGCGGTATCCGGCGCGCGGCTGCGCGCTGATGCTCTTGGTCGTCACCACGCCGACGGACGGCGTTTCGAGGAAGCACCTCTGAATGGTCGAGGCGTGCGTGCAGCGAATACCGGAGGGAATCACGAACCGGCCGCGGACGGTTTTCCGCCCCAGCCGGTACGGCTCATCAAGCGGGGAGTCGAGCATAGCTCCTCATAGGATATGGTGGCGCACGCTTCAGCGTGCAGCGGCGAGCTTCAGGTCGCCGAAATGTCCGTCCAGCGGATCCCCAGCTTTCGGGCGGCGTAACCCAACTCCAGCAGGTGGTCGCCGTAGGCCATCACCCAGTGCGAGTCGCGGGCCTCGGCCTTGAGCGCCTCCCAGTTGCCCTGGATCTCGACGTCCTGCTGTGAGCGGCAGATCTCGTAGAACGGGTTCCCGCGCACGATGCCCTTGATGCCCACCCAGCGCCCGGTAGCATACTCCGGATCGATGAAGCTGACCTGCTGGCCGACCGGGATCTCCACCTTGGTCGCGGCGCCATAGTCGGATTCGTAGTGCGTCACGATCTGGACCGGGTCGTACCGCCTGGCGTCCATCCGCCGCGGTGCGGCGCAGTGCGCGCAGGTGACCATGCGCTTGTGCGGGAAGGTCGAGTTGTGCATGAAGACCGGCAGGCCGGAGACGTGGCGCAACAGGATGCCGGCCGGGATGATGACGAAATCCGACTCGCAGAAAGCCATCAGGCCTTCGTCGCACAACAGGCCGAGCGTCAGGCAGGCCGTGGTCTCCGACATCGGCATGATGATGTTCATGCAGCTCCGCACGGTGAAGGCCTGGGCATCGTGCTCGGCCATCAGATCCTTGAACAGGCGGTAGAGCACGAAGCAGTTGGTGACGAACTTCTCCTCCGTCCGCAGCTCTGTCTTGGGCTGCTTCAGGTAGCGGCGGGCGCACTCCCCCGCCGCGGCCATCAGGCGCTGGTCGGCGCGGGCGGCTTTGATGCGCTTGCCGAAATCGTCGTAGTTGACGTCGACAATCTCCATCTTGAACTTCTCGCGCGCATAATCCGGCGCGTTGGGAGCGTACTTGCCCATCGCCCCGCCGAGCGCGACGATACGCGTGCCCATCAGGTTGCGCACCCCCGCCAGCCCACGCAACTTCGCGCGCAACTCGCCCACATCGTCCACCACGACGTCATCAACGTGGACCCGGGCGCCGGGGTCCGCGCCCAGGTATCGGCTGCTGAGCGCTTCGTACCAGTAGTAGACCGGCCCCGACCGGTGGCGCACAAAGATGAGCGTGTCTTTCTTGGGCGACATCGCCGCCGTCAGCATCTGGCCGCTGCCCGTGCAGGCGTACAGCAGCACCGCGTCATGCTGGCCTTCGTGGACCTTGGCCGCCTCCTCGGGCGTGCGGACGGGCACGACCGGCAGGAACCTGGCCGGCGCGGCGAGGCCGGCCAACTCGCCCTTGATACGGGCCATCTCGGCCGCGGCCGCCTCTTCGGTTTGCACCCCGCCCCAGGATTTCCAGGAGGTCTGCTCCTTCTTCTGCGGGATGCGGTACATGAAGACCGGCTGCACAGTGAGCGGGCGGGTTACGTTGAGCAACGGCGCCGCAGGGTCCCAGGCGATGCCGCCGCCGGGCGCTCCCGGAAGCGCGCTGGCTGCGGCCGAGGCGCAAGCGATCTGAACGAACTGCCGGCGATCAGGATTCATGTTCACACTCCAGACTCTGCATTCTACCGTTGTTGAGATGACGATATACTTGCCCTTCGGAGAACCCATGCGGAGAATCCTGCTCATCGCGGTGCTGGCCTGCGCGCCGGCTCTCGCCCAAACGCCCGATTTCAACTGGATCGCGCCCACCGACACGCGCCTGGAGATCAACGGCCTGCCCTGGTTCGGCGAGAACGGCGGCGAGTGGTTCCGCCTGCCGGTGCGGCTGAAGGGCGTCCTGCGGAAGGAGGTCTGGGGCCTGGGCGAATCGCCCAGCGGCGGCCGCATCCGCTTCCGCACGGATTCCAACCGCCTGGCGATCCGCCTCCAGTATCCTTCGCCGCCCAACATGGCCAACATGCACGCCTTCGGCCAGACCGGCGTGGACCTGTATATCGACGGCATCTACCGTTCGACCGCCACCGCCCCCAGAGACCTCAAGCCCGGCACGACGACCGAATACACCTACTTCGACCTGCCGGCCGGCGCGCGCCGCGTCGAACGCGAGATGACGCTCTACCTCTCGCTCTACAAGCCCGTCAAGGTGCTGGCCATCGGCGTCGACAAGGAAGCCCGCCTGAGCCGCGCCGAGCCCTTCCGCGTGCCAAAGCCGGTCGTCTTCTACGGGACCTCGATCACCCAGGGCGGCTGCGCCAGCCGGCCGGGCATGAGCTACCAGGCGATCCTGGGCCGCCTGTTGAACCTGGATTTCGTCAACCTCGGCTTCTCCGGCAACGGCCGCGGCGAGCCGGAGGTGGCGCGCATGACAGCCGAGATCGATGCCTCCGCCTTCGTCCTGGATTTCTGCCAGAACAACAAGACGCTTGAGTCGCTCATCGAGGTGTACGACCCGTTCCTTGCCACACTCCGCGCGAAGCATCCCGAAACGCCCATGATCGCCATTACGCCGATCGTCAGCGCCAGCGAGCGGCTGGGCGCGGCCGGCGGGCGGCTCAGCGCCATGCGCGCCCACATCCGCGCGGTGGTCAACAAGCGCATCGGGGCCGGCGACAAGCGCCTGCAACTGGTCGAGGGACCCGCCCTGATCGGCCCGGACGAGGTCGACGGCTTCGTGGACGGCGTGCATCCCAACGATCTTGGCTTCCAGTGGATGGCCGAGCGGCTGGCGCCGCGCGTGCGCGCCGCGCTTCAGTTGCCCGACCGGCCCGCGCCCGTCGTCTATGAGGGCAAGCAGGGGCCGGGCCGCGGCAAACACATCGTCTTCGTCGTCGGCGACCAGGAGTACCGCTCGGAAGAATCCATGCCCATGAT
>CAYOTD010000580.1:0-3738 GCA_964406685.1 uncultured Solibacteraceae bacterium
GTCTCGACCGCGCATCTCATCAGGATCCCCGACCCGCTCGACTTCGAATCCGCCGCCGCCGCCATGCTCCAGGGCATGACCGCCCACTATCTGACTCATTCCACCTTCGAGCTGAAATCCGGCCACACGGCCCTCATCCACGCCGCCGCTGGTGGAACCGGCCGTCTGCTGGTGCAGATGGCCCGCATGCGCGGCGCGCGAGTCATAGCCACAGTCTCGACACCCATCAAGGCCGAGATTGCCCGCCGCGCCGGCGCCGACGAGGTCATCCTGTACACCGAGCAGGACTTCGAAGCCGAGGTCAAGCGTCTCACCGGGGGCGGCGGCGTCGATGTAGTCTACGATTCGGTCGGAGCCGCCACGTTCCAGAAGAGCATCAACTCGCTGCGGCCCCGCGGCATGATGGTCACCTTCGGTAACGCCAGCGGCCCGGTTCCCTCCGTCGAGCCCTTGCTGCTCTCTCAGAAGGGTTCGCTCTTCCTTACGCGGCCCACCCTAGCCAATTACTCCTCCACCCCGGATGAGCTTCGCTGGCGCGCTTCCGACGTTCTCAACTGGGTGGCCGAGGGCAAGCTGACGCTTCACATCGAGCGAGTCTATCCGCTGGCCGAGGCAGCCCAGGCCCACAGCGACTTGGCGAGCCGCAAGACAACGGGCAAATTGCTGCTAAAATAGGGATTTCCGAACAACCCCACGCGTGTCAGAGAACGAGTTCACCACCCGCCGGCGGCTTCTGTGCGCCGACCTCGCCGAACGCAAGCTCGATGCGCTGGTCGTGTCCGCCCTGGTCAACGTCCGCTATCTGGCTGGATTCACCGGCAGCAACGCCGCCCTTGTCCTCGAGCCCGGCCAGCAGGCGGTTCTGCTCACCGATCCCCGCTACCAGATCCAGGCCTGCCAGGAAACCACCTGCCGGGTGCGCGTGGTCAAGGGTTCCCTGATGACCGCCGTCTCGCGCCATCTGGCCCGGCGCCGCCTGCGTCAGATCGGCTTCGAGAACCTCCGCATCTCGTTTGAAGCGCACGCTCTTCTTGATAAGGACCTGTTCCTCGGAGCGGTCCTCAAGCCCGCCGGCAGCCTGGTCGAGAGCCGCCGGATGATCAAGTCCCCGGCCGAAACCGACCTGATCCGCCGGTCGATGCAGGTCGCCTCGCGAGCCCTGGAGCAGTCCTTGTCCAGGGTCCGGCCCGGTGTCACCGAAGCCGGTCTGGCGGCCGACATCGACCACCGGATGCGGAAGTTGGGAGCCGAACAGCCGGCCTTCGAGACCATTGTTGCCGTTGGTCCCCACTCCGCTCTCCCGCACGCCCGTCCGGGAGATTCGGCGCTGAGCCGCAATCAGTTACTATTGATAGACATGGGCGCGAGCCGCCAGGGCTACGCCAGCGACATGACCAGAACGTTCTACATGGGGCGTCCCCCGGCGGCGGTGAAACGAATGTACCGCGCGGTGCTGGAGGCCCAGTTGGAGGCGATCGCCTCCATTCGGGATGGCGTCTCGGCCGGAGCGGTGGATCACGCCGCCCGGCGTCGGCTGCGCGTCGACCGTCTCGATAAGGCGTTCGTGCATTCCACCGGCCATGGCCTTGGTTTAGAAGTCCATGAGCCTCCCCGCCTGGGACACCACGAGGCGACAATCCTCCGCGCCGGGATGGTCGTAACGGTGGAACCCGGCGTATACTTGGAAGACTTTGGAGGAATCCGGATCGAAGACACGGTGGCCGTCACCGCGGCCGGGTGCGAGATCCTCACGTCCTGCTCCAAGGAGCTGACGGCGCTCTGAGGCCTGGGGAAAGAGCCCCATTTGAGCGATGACACTCGACGAAATCAAAGAACTCATCAATGTAGTTAAGGACAGCGGCGTCGCGGAGCTGGAAGTCCAGCGCGGCGAGAACCGCGTCTGGATCAAACGCGTGGCTGCCGTCAGCCAGGAAATCGTGATGCCCGCCACTGCGGCGCCGGTTTACGTGCCCCCCGCTCCCGTAGCCGTCCCGAACCCGGCTTCCGCGGCGCCGAACCCGGCGCCGGCTGCCGAGCAACCGCTTGACGTCACCAGCGACCCCTCCCTGGTGATCGTCAAGTCGCCCATCGTCGGGACGTTCTATGAAGCGCCGGCGCCCGGCGCGCAGCCCTTTGTCAGGGTTGGCGATGTCATTCAGCCCGGCAAGGTTCTGTGCATCATCGAGTCGATGAAGCTGATGAATGAGATCGAGGCCGAGGTCTCCGGCACCATCGTGGCGAAACTGGTCGAGAACGCCAAGCCGGTGGAGTACGGCGAAGCCCTGTTCGCCGTCAAGCCTTCCTGATCGCCCGGCATCCCCATGTTTCAGAAGATTCTGATCGCCAATCGCGGAGAGATCGCGCTGCGCGTCATCTGCGCCTGCAAAGACCTGGGAATCAAGACGGTTGCCGTCTACTCCGAGGCCGACCGTCACAGCCTCCACGTGCGTTTCGCCGATGAAGCCATCTGTATCGGCCCGGCCAAAAGCGCGCTCAGCTATCTCAACATTCCCGCTGTGATCAGCGCTGCCGAACTGACCAACGTCGACGCCATTCACCCCGGTTACGGCTTCCTCAGCGAGAACGCCGATTTCGCCGAAGTCTGCGAGGACTCCGGCATCCGCTTCATCGGCCCCCGGCCGGACGTAATCCGCTCCATGGGCTTGAAACAGTGCGCGCGCCAGGTGATGGCCAAGGCCGGCGTGCCCATCCTGCCCGGCTCGGACGGAATCCTCAAGGATGTGGACGACGCCTGCCGCACCGCCGCCCAGGTCGGCTACCCGGTGATGCTCAAAGCTGCGGCCGGCGGCGGAGGGCGCGGCATGCGGGTGGTTCGCGAGCCGTCGGCGCTGGCCTCTCTGTTCCAACAGGCTCAGCAGGAGGCCGCCGCGGCGTTCTCGTGTCCCGACCTGTATCTGGAGAAGTTCATCGAGCGCCCCCGGCATATCGAGTTTCAGGTGATGGCCGACGATCACGGCAACGTCGAAGTCCTCGGCGAGCGCGAATGCTCCATCCAGCGGCGCCACCAGAAACTGGTCGAGGAGGCTCCTTCGCCGGCGGTTTCGCCCGGCCTGCGCCGGCGCATCAGCGAGGGCTTGCGGGAGGCCATGGCCCGCGTCGGCTACACCAGCGCCGGCACCGTCGAGTTCCTCATGGACGAGCAGGGCGGACTGAACTTCATCGAGGTCAACGCCCGCATCCAGGTCGAACACCCCGTGACGGAAGCCATCACCGGTTTGGACCTGGTGACCACGCAGATCCTGCTCGCCGCGGGCGAGCGCTTGCCCGATCTCGTCCCATCGCCGGTCGTCAGCCGCGGCCACGCCATCGAGTGCCGCATCAACGCCGAGAATCCGGACAACTTCACGCCCTCGGCCGGCCGCATCACTGGCCTGAATCTGCCCGGCGGTATCGGCATCCGCGTGGATACGGCGGCCTACACGGATGGAGCCATCCCGCCCTACTACGACTCGCTCATCGCCAAACTGATCGCCTACGGCCCCACCCGCGAGAAGGCCATTATCCGCATGCGCCGTGCCCTGGAGATGTTCGTGGTGGAAGGCATCTACACCACCATCCCCCTGCACCAGCGCATCATGGCCGACCCCGACTTCCTCCAGGGCAACTTCGATACCCGCTTCCTGGAGCGCTTCCGCCCCGAAACCAAGGCGTGACTCCAGTTTCGGCGGCAGGCACGCGTGAACTAGAGTTAGGATAGGGAAACGGCCCGCGGGGAAG
>CAYOTD010000581.1:0-3708 GCA_964406685.1 uncultured Solibacteraceae bacterium
AATCTGCTGACGGTGATCAACGGCTACGCCGACCTGGCCTTGAGCCAGTTGAAGGAGAGCGAGAGTCTGGGACGCCAGGTGGCGCAGATCCGCAAGGCGGGCGGGCGGGCCGCCGACCTGATCCAGCAACTGCTGGCGTTCAGCAGGAAACAGATCATACAACCGCAGTTGCTCGATTTGAACGCGGTGGTCACCGAAAGCCGCATGATGCTGGATCGCCTGCTGGGCGAGGACATCGAGGTCGTAACCAGACTGAGCCCGTCGCCGGGGCTGGTGATGGCGGACGGGGGTCAGATGCACCAGGTGCTGATGAATCTGGCCGTCAACTCCCGTGACGCCATGCCCACGGGCGGGCGGCTCGAGATTGAGACCGCGAACGTGGTGCTGGACGCGAGCGACATGCCGGGAGACGCCGCCGGAATCCCCGGCCCATACGTCCTGCTGGCGGTGACGGACTCGGGGCCGGGAATGAGCCGTGAGGTCCTGGAACACTTGTTCGAGCCTTTCTTCACGACCAAGGAGAAAGGCCAGGGCACCGGCCTCGGCCTCTCGACCGTCTACGGAATCGTGCAGCAAAACGGGGGCTTGATCCGCGTGGACTGCCCCCCGGGAAAAGGGACCACGTTCCGGATCTATCTGCCGCAGAGCGGCGGTGCCGTGGCCCGGCACAGCGGCGGGACCGGCACGGACGAGATGCGCGGATGGGAGACGATCCTCATTGTCGAGGACCAGCAGGACGTTCGAACCCTGGCCATCGACATGCTGCAAAGCTTCGGGTACAGAACCCTGGAAGCCGCCAATGGCGGTGAGGCGCTGCTACTGGCTGAGCGCCATCCCGGCCCAATCCACCTGACACTGACCGATGTCGTCATGCCGGGCATGAGCGGGAGAGAACTCGCCGACCGCCTCAAGCGGGTGCGCCCCGCGATGGCAGTGCTCTACATGTCCGGCTACGAAGACAACACCATCGCGGACCGGGGCCTGCTGGTGCCGGGGACCTCGTGCGTGCTGAAGCCGTTCACGAGAGAAGTGCTGGCGGCCAAGGTGCGCCGTTTGCTCGACTCGGGAGCCGTGCTCCCAACCGAGGGTTGATTCTTCGGAAGACCAAACGGAGTGGTTGCCGAATTGTCGGGATTTCGCCGGATGCGGTACAATCTGCCTTAGCCTTGGCATGCCCGCGGGCGGGGAAACGTCCGTGAGCAAACCTCACAAACAAGTCTGATACCGGGAACTGTGGCCACCGACCTGATCGTCATCGACCCTGACCAGCCGCAACCGGAAGCCATCGCCCGCGCCGCCGCGCAGATCCGGCGAGGAGAGGTCGTTGCCATCCCGACCGATGCTCTCTACACCCTGGTTGCCGACCCTTTCAGTCTGCGGGCAGTCGCCCGGGTGTTCGCCGCCAAGGGACGCCAGGAGTACCGGTCGCTGCCGGTGTTGGTGGCTGACTTCCTGATGGCCGAAGAACTGGCGACCGAAATCTCCAGCCGCTTCTATCTATTAGCGCGCCGCTTCTGGCCCGGACCGCTGGCCATTATCGTCCCGGCTTCGGTTAGAGTACCGTTGCGCGTCACAGGGAACACCGGCCGGCTGGCGTTGCGGCAGTCCCGCTCCAAGGTCGCGGCCGCACTGGTCGAGCACGTGGGGCAGCCGCTGGTGGCGACCTCGGCCAATATCTCGGGCCAGCCGACCTGCCGCAGTGGAATTGAAGCCTTCGCCGTGCTGGACGGACGGATCGATCTGGTTCTGGACGGCGGTCCGCTGACCGGAACCTGGGCCACCACAGTCGACATCACCGAACCGTATTGGAGAGTCATTCGCGAGGGCGCCATCCCGGAAAAGGAGATCGCCGAGTGCCTGGCGCAGCGTTAAATCCGGCCCGCGATCGGCTATACTGCTGGGAGGAGCGTGTCTGCGAAGCAGGTGAGAGGCCTCAAATAATTGATCCAACACTCAATTTCTCGGGGCTCGTCTCGATAGTGCGCCGGTGAGCAGGCTCCGGCGGACACCCCGCGATGGAGAAGCCTAATGGCGCTCGGAGGGCTCCACCCCTGGTGGATAGGGGTCAATGAGAGGGGCTGACACGGCCGGGTGGTACGCTCCTATGCCTTCCCCGCCTGCCACGAAGAGGACGGCCACGTGAACATTTTATTCATCGGGGACATATTCGCGTCCCCTGGTCGCGGAGTTGTCGGCGAGCACTTGCAGGAGGTCATCTCGGCGGAGAAGATCGCCCTAGCGGTGGCAAACGCGGAAAACGCCGCCGGCGGCTTCGGAATCACGCCTCTGGTGGCCGAAGAGCTATTCTCTTTCGGCCTGGACGTCCTGACCACCGGAAACCACATCTGGGACAAGCGCGAGATCTACGACTACCTGCCCTGCCAACCGCGGCTGTTGCGGCCGGCCAACTACCCGGCCGAACTGCCCGGTCACGGTCACACAGTTGTCCGGGCTCGCAACGGGTTGGAATGCGCCGTGTTGAACCTTCAGGGGCGCGTGCACATGCCGGCCACCGACTGTCCGTTCCGCAAGGCCGACCAGGTGCTGGCGGAACTGGAGCCGGTCAAGGTTCGGATCGTGGATTTCCACGCAGAGATGACCAGCGAGAAGATGGCCATGGGCTGGCACCTGAATGGCCGGGTCTCGGCCGTCCTCGGAACGCACACGCACATTCCCACCGCGGACACACGAGTGCTGCCTAGCGGAACGGCCTACCAGACGGATGTCGGCATGACCGGGCCGTACGATTCCGTCATCGGGGTGGAGAAAGCCACGGTGATCCGCCGTTTTCTGACGGCGCTGCCCATCCGCATGGAGGCGGCGCGCAAGGCAGTGGAGTTCCACTCGGTGATCGTGGAAGTGGACGAGAGCAGCGGCCGGGCGCTCGCGGCCCGCCGCCTCTCCTTCCGGAGGCTGGAGCAGGACCATGGCGGAACGCGATGAGACGGACTATGAAGAACCCGGTCGGAACCGCCGATTAACGGGCATGTCTCAATCAGGCTCCGACACGGGCGCCAACTCGGGCGAGCCGGCGGAGAGCCCCAGCCTCGGCCGCTTCCCTGTGCCGCTCGCATCCCGGCCGTGGTCGTTCCTCATCGTTACGCTTGCCTTTCTCTCCATCATTTCGAGCATCTCCGTGCTGGATTCCATCCAGAATGATCGCAGCGAGATGGCCCGGAACCTGGCCCGTATTGACCGCCTCCACCAGTACCACAAGGCGGCGCTCGAACTCCATCGGACACTTGTCGCGCGGCCGGAGGCTGCAAAGGAATTGCGCGAGCAGGCTCTGAAGACGTACCGTCAGACGCTGGCGGCGTTGTCCGCATCCACGCGCGCCACCGGGCATGTGGCGGTGCGCATGGAGCGCGTCGAAGAGATCCTGGCGCCGTTGGCGGCCCGGCAGGCCCTCCCCGGGACGGCCCCGGCCGAGGATCGCATCAACGTCGAGATCCAGGCGGCCGTGGATGAGGTATGGAGAAACCAGGACGAAGTCTCCGCCAAGCTGGAGGAGCGCTGGAGATACCTGAACCTGCTCGCCCTGGTATCGTGCATGCTGACCCTGTTCCCCGCCCTCCTGCTGCGCATGTACCGGCGCGACATCCTGGCGCGGGAGAAGGTCCAGATCGCCATCGCCGAAAGCGAGGGCCGCTACCGCGGACTGGTCGAAAACGTCCCGGACGGCGTCTACCGCACCTCCGCGGAAGGAAA
>CAYOTD010000582.1:0-3707 GCA_964406685.1 uncultured Solibacteraceae bacterium
CGCGCCGGCTGACCTCAACCACGATGGTCTTCTGCATCTTGGTCGAGACCACCTGGCCGACCTTCTCGTTCTTGATACCCCTTGCGTTGTCCTCGGCCATCGCCTAGCTCCTTTGTCCGGCCCCGGCCTTCAGCTCGCGCTCGCGCAGCAGGCCCAGGATGCGGGCCTTGTCCTTGCGCATCTGGCGCAGCTTCTTCAGTCCGTCGGTCTGGCCCATCGACATCTGGAAGCGCAGCCGGAACATCTGCTCCCGGATCTCCTTGACCTGGTTGTTCAACTCCCGGTCGTCCAGTTCACGAAGTTTGTCGGCTTTCATTCTGGCTTCCTCACGCCGCCTCTTCGCGCGCCACGAACTTGGTGGGCAGCGGCAGCTTGTGCGCGGCCAGCGTCATCGCCTCCTGGGCGACGGCGCGGTCCACGCCTTCCATCTCGAACAGGATCTTGCCTGGCCGGATCACCGCCACCCACTGCTCGGGCGCGCCCTTGCCTTTCCCCATGCGGGTCTCAGCCGGCTTCTTGGTGATCGGCTTGTCGGGAAACAGACGGATCCACACCTTGCCGCCGCGCTTGATAAAGCGCGTCATGGCCACGCGGGCGGCCTCAATCTGCCGGTCGGTGATCCATCCGCAGCGCATCGCCTTCAACCCGTAATCGCCGAAGGCGAGGGAAGAGCCCCGCCAGGCCTTGCCCGTCATGCGGCCTCGCTGCTGCTTTCTGTACTTGACTTTCTTGGGCATCAACATGGCGTCATGTCTCCTTGCGGGCTATTCGGGTCTGGGCTCGCCGCCGGCGTTGTCCGACTCGGCCTTCGCTTCCTGTTTCCAGGCTGGCTGGGGCGGGGTTAGGGGCGGCACGATAGGCGCGGCGGCCGTCTTGACCGGCTGCGGCATCTCGGCCGGAGGCGCCTGGATGGCCGGGGCGACTTCCGCCTGCGGTCCGCTCACCGGATGAGTGGCCACGGGAGCGGCGGCCGGCTCCCGCACCGGGGCGGGGCCCGAACGGCGGTCGCGATCGCGATCCCGGTCGCGCCGCTCGCGCGGCGCCTGCCGGCGCGGCTCGGGTTCGCTGGAGAAACGGCGGGGGCCGCCTTCCAGGATCTCGCCCTTATAGGTCCAGCACTTGATGCCGATCACGCCATAGGTGGTGTAGGCCTGCGCGAAGCCGAAGTCGATGTCGGCCCGCAGGGTGTGCAACGGCAACTGCCCTTGCAGATACCACTCGCTGCGCGCGATCTCGGCGCCGTTCAGCCGGCCCGACACCCGCACCTTGATTCCCTTGCAGCCGAACCGCAGCGCGCTGTCCACCGCCTTACGCATGGCGCGCCGGAAGGCGACGCGCTTCTCCAGTTGGAGGGCGATCGATTCCGACACAAGCTGGGCGTCGAGCTCCGGCTTGTGAACTTCCTGGATGTCGATGAAGACGTCGCGCTTGGTCTTCTTCGCCAGGTCCTGCTTCAGCTTCTCGATCTCGGCGCCCTTGCGGCCGATGATGATACCCGG
Source organism: uncultured Solibacteraceae bacterium (assembly GCA_964406685.1). Lineage (GTDB taxonomy): Bacteria > Acidobacteriota > Terriglobia > Bryobacterales > Bryobacteraceae > JACQZT01. The sequence continues at coordinate 1,500 of CAYOTD010000582.1, forward strand.
GCGCGAGGTGCGGATGGTGATCCGCAGCTTGTTGCCCGGCCGGTCGACCTCGATCGAGCTGACCCCGGCCGCCTTCAGCCGGTCCCGCAGCAGCTCCTTGAGGTCCAGGTCCTCGTGCAGCAGCTTGACGTAATCCTGCTTGGCGAACCAGCGCGAACGCCAGGTCTTGGTCACGCCCAGCCGGAATCCGTAAGGGTGTACTTTCTGTCCCATGGCTTACTTGTCTCCGCCCTTTTCCGCCACCGCCACCACGATGTGCGCGTTCCGCCGCTGGTAGCGGTAGGCGCGGCCCATCGGAGCCGGACGGATACGCTTGGCCCGCGGGCCGTCGTTGACGTAGGCCTCGCTGATCACCAGGTTGTCGACATCGACGTCGCTGGAGCGATGCTCGGCGTTGGCGATGGCCGAACGCAGCACCTTCTCCACCGCCGGCGCGATCCGCTTGTTGGTGGCCCGCAGCACGCTGAGGGCGTCGCCGGCCTTCAGGCCGCGGATCAGGTCGATGACCAGCCGCGCCTTCTGCGGCGAGACGCGCACATATCTGGCTTCCGCTCTTGCTTCCATGGCAACCTCTCTATGCCGGCTTGGCCGACTTGTCGGTCTTGACGGCGTGCCCCTTGAAGGTCCGCGTGGGCGAGAACTCGCCCAGCTTGTGTCCCACCATGTTCTCGGTGATGTAGACCGGAATGAACTTCTTGCCGTTGTGCACCGCGATGGTGTGGCCGATGAACTCCGGCAGGACCGTCGACCGGCGCGACCAGGTGCGGACGACCTTCCTCTCGTTCTTGGCATTCATCGCCGCCATCTTCCCCATCAGGTGGTCATCGACGAACGGCCCTTTGCTCAGCGAACGACCCATATTGTCCTCTCAAGCAGCCGGCTTGGGAGCCGCTACCGCTTCTTGCTCCTGTGCGTGACGATCAGCTTCTCCGTACGCTTGTTGTTGCGCGTCTTGTAGCCGCGGGTGGGCTGGCCCCAGGGCGTCACCGGGTGACGGCCGCCCGAGGTCTTGCCCTCGCCGCCGCCGTGCGGGTGATCCACCGGGTTCATGGTCACGCCGCGGTTGTGCGGCCGCTTGCCCATCCAGCGGGTGCGCCCCGCCTTGCCGAGGGAAACGTTTTCGTGTTCCAGGTTTCCCACCTGCCCGATGGTGGCCATGCACTCCACCGGGACCCGCCGCACTTCGCCGGAGGGCAGCTTCAGCAGCGCGTAGCCGCCTTCCTTGGAAACCAACTGGGCCTGCGTGCCCGCCGAACGCGCCATCTGCCCGCCCTTGCCCGGCTTCAACTCGATGTTGTGGACCACGGTGCCGGCGGGCACGTTCTTCAGCGGCAGCGCGTTGCCCACCAGGATGTCGGCCTCGGGGCCCGAAATCACCTTGCGCCCAACTTCCAGGCCCACCGGCGCCAGGATGTAGCGCTTCTCTCCATCAGCGTAGTTCAGCAGGGCGATGCGCGCCGAACGGTTCGGATCGTATTCGATGGACGCCACGCGCGCCGCGATGCCGGTCTTGTCGCGTTTGAAATCGATGATGCGGTACTTCTTCTTGTGCCCGCCGCCGATGAAACGCGAGGTCACGTGGCCCGAGCTGTTGCGTCCGCCGGTGCGCCGCTTGCCCTTGACCAGCGTCTTTTCCGGTTTCCCGGCACTCACATCCTTGCGGGACACCACCGTCATCGTGCGGCGCGTCGGAGTGTAGGGTTGATATGACTTGATCGCCATCTCGGATCGTCCTTTACATTTCGGCGTATTCGGGCATTTTCGCGCCCGGCTTCAGCCGTACGTAGGCCTTCTTCCAGTCCGGCCGGTACCCGGCGAACCGCCCCCGGCGGCGCAGCTTGCCCTCCAGGTTCACGGTTCGGACCTCGGCCACCTTGACCTTGAAGAAGCTCTCCACCGCGTGGCGGATCTCGGTCTTGTTGGCGGCGCAGGCGACCTCGAAGCACAACGTCCGTTCGCTGTCCTTCTTCGCCACGCCCTTCTCGGTTACGATCGGCCTGCGGATCACGTCGTGGATGTTCATGGCTTGAGCGCCTCCGAAAGTTTCTTGGCCGCCCCTTCCGACAGCAGCACGCGCTTGTGTCCCAGCAGGCCGTAGACGGTGACCTCGCGGCTGGCCACTAGGGTCACGCCCTCGAGGTTGCGCGTCCCCAGGACCAGGTTGCGGTTGTCTTCGTTGTCCACCAGCAGCACCGAGCCGGCCGCCTC
>CAYOTD010000583.1:0-3699 GCA_964406685.1 uncultured Solibacteraceae bacterium
CTCAAGGACCGCCGCGTGCTGGTCTCCGCGCGCCACGGCAACCTGCGCGTCTCGGCCCACTTCTACAACAACGAAGAGGATCTCGACCGGCTGGAGTCGGCGCTGGGCGAGTTGCTCTGATCACCGGCGCAGAGCGCGGCGCAGGTCCGGCCAGAGTTCGCGCAGCACGTTGAACCCGGCGTTGAACCCCAGCGACAGCGTGCCCCAGCGCAAGCCATCTCCCACGACCGTGTACCGCTTGGGGTACCAGGCCAGGGCGATCACCTGGGAGGCGTAGATGCCCGTCAGCCGCGCCGCGGCCAGCGTGCGGTCGCCTTCGCGGTTGCGCGCCAGAAAGGTGGATTTGACCGCGTGCCCGGCGCGCGGGAAGGCGCCCCGGCACTGGCAGCGCTCGTAGCGCGGGTCCTCGCCGAGCAGAGCGCCGCCGCCATATTCGATCGAGGCGCGTACCGCGTGCCGGGCGAAGCCGGCGCCGAAACGGTGCCCGTAGCCCGCCATTCCCTGTCCCCACTCCGGCGGTTCGTTTTTCAGTTGCCGCAACCCCGAGACGAAGGTGTCGCGCGCCCAGGCTTCCGGTCCGTAGGTCTTCTTCGCGTACAGGTTCCAGCGCTCGCGCGAGGTCAGCGGCTGATAGCGCGGCGCCGGGGCAACCAGCCCGGAGGCGTCGTCGCCGGCGGCGAACACAATGCCGCAAGCGGCGGTGAACAGGCTGAGACGGCGTATTGGCACTGCCTCTAGGATGCATCATCGGAGGCCGCAGCCGCAAAAAAAGAGGCCCGGACCGGGGTGGTCCGGGCCTCGTCGGGCTACTCACGGAAAAGTACTAGCTGAGCTTTTCCACCCGTAGGTTGTTGGTTACCGAGAACACCCCGGCCACCCCGTTGGCGGCCAACCCCGCCACGTTGCGGTCCATCTGGGTGGCGACCACGCCTTCCAGAGTCACGTCGCCGTTCTTGACCAGGATGCGGATCGGCGGCTGGGCGCCGAGGGCGTAGCGGTTCAGAACGCTGTGGCCGTAGACGGCCCGCAGCACCGCCAGGCGGATCTGGTTATCGAAGCCCGACAACGGCAGGACTTCGATCTCATTGCGAACCTCACGCACCCCGGCCAGACGGCGAACCACCGCCTCGGCGTCGCTCTTCAGCGTGGGCCGGATCACCTGGCCCGACAGGGTCACCACGTCGCCGTCCACCCGGAAAACCAGGCTGTCGAAGACGTTGTAATAGGGGAGCATGACCAGTTCGTGGCGGACCCGCTCGGTCAGCGGAGTCTGCACGTCCGCGGTCTTCCACGCTCCCAGTGCCAGTACGGGCGCCGCCACGAGTCCCATGGCGAGCGCCAGAATCGAATTCCGGAATCGGCTCGTCATTTTCTCTTCCTCCGCACAAAAAGACGGCGGACCCAGACGGGCCGTTTCGAGGCGGGAATCGCCTTTACAGAACTTTTACCTGCTTCGCACAGGGGTTGGGGGCCGCTTCAGTCCGCCGATACCGCGGCTTCCACCAGCGCGCTCAGGTCGTCGGTGCTCACCCCGCGCGGAGAAGCCTCCACCGGTTCGATGGTCTTCAGGTCCGCGCTCGGCGGCCCGCCCAGTTCTTCGAACTTGCGCGCCGACACCATTACCCGCGCCTCCAGCGAACCGGCCGCGTCGTTGTAGCAGCGCACCGCGCGCCCCAGGTTCTCGCCGACCTTGGTGAAGTGGCCGCCGAAAACGCACAGCCGCTCGAACAGTTCCTTGCCTAGCCGGCTGACGGCTTCGGCGCTCTCGGCCAGAGTCTTCTGCTGCCAGCCATAGGCCACCGACTTGAGCAGGGCGATCAGCGTGGTGGGCGTGGCCAGGATTACTCTCTGATCCACGCCGAACTCGATCAGCGAGGGGTCCTGCTCCAGGGCCGCGCTGAAGAACGTCTCGGCGGGCAGAAACGCCACCACGAATTCCGGCGTGTGCGACAGGCAGTTCCAGTAACGCCGGCTGCCCAGCCGCGACAGGTGCGCGCGCACTTGGCCCGCGTGCTCCTTGAGCCGCTCCGCGCGGGCATCCTCGTCCGGGCTTTCCAGGGATTCCAGGTAGGCGGCGAGGGAAACCTTCGAATCGACCACGATCTGCCGGTCGTTGGGGAGCTTGATGACCATGTCGGGACGGTAGAGCCTTTCCTCGCCGCCCTCCACCTGCTCCTGCTCGACGAAGTCGCAGTAGTTGACCATGCCGGCCATCTCGACCACGCGGCGCAACTGGATCTCGCCCCAGCGTCCGCGGGTCTGCGGCGACCGCAGCGCCTTGACCAGGTTGCCGGTCTCGGCCCGCAGCCGCGCCTGCTCGCCCATCAGCGCCTCCACCTGCTTGGTGAGGCCCGCGTAGGCGCCCTCGCGCGCCTTCTCGACTTCGCGGATCTGCCCGTCGAACTTCTCCAGCGACTCGCGCACCGGGACCAGGGTGGTCTGCGCCAGGTCCAGAAAGGCCTGGTTGTTGCTCTGGAGCGCCTCGGCCGCCACCGCCTGGAAGGACGACTTCATCTCCTCCTGGGTCTTGCGCAGCAGTTCCAGCTTCTCCTCGGTCGCCGCGGCGCCCGCCGTGGCCCGCGCCTCGACTTCGGCCTTCTCGGCGGTCAGCCGCGCAATGTTCTCCTGAAGCTGCGCGACCAGCAGCCCCTTCTCCTCCAATTCGGTCTGTAGCTCGGTGACCCGGCCGGAGCGTTCCTCGGCCGCCGCGCGGCGCTCGCCCTCGGCCCGGACCTGCTCGGTGAGGCGCGCGATCTCCTTCTCCTGCTCGGCCGCGTCCGCTTTCATCACGGCAATCTGGCTGTCCCGCGAGGCGAGCCGCTCGGCCAACTGCGCCCGCTCGGTCTCGTTCTCGCTGCGAGCTTGCGTGAAGGCGTGCCGGGCGTCGTTGCGGAACACCAGCCACGACACGACGCCGCCAAAGAGCGCACCGATCGCCATGCACAAAAAAAGAGTGCTCTGGTCCATACGAACCTCCTGTTACAACCTTCACCCTACTATCGGGCGGCGCGGCGTGGAACTTTAACGCTCCAGGTACCATCCCCTCGCGACCGCGGCCCGGACCCCAGAACCGAGCCGCGGCCCTGAGAGAACGGTCCGTACTAGCTGCACCCGCTGGTGCCGCCGCAGTTTTCACACTTGTAGCAGGAGCCGTTGCGGGTCATCAGCCCGCCGCATTCCGAGCACAGCGGGGCGTCTTCCACCACCGGGCCGAAGGGAAGTGACTGCTGCGGCTCCGGCTCGGTGGGCCGCAGCTTTGCCGTCTCCCCCGCCTCGCTGGGCGTGGCGTACTCCGGCCCCAGGAACTTCGCGCCCAACCAGCGGAAGATGTAATCCATGATCGACTTGGCGTAGGGGACCTGGGAGTTGCCCGTCCAGCCGCTGGGCTCGAAACGCACATGGCTGAACTTGTCGACGAAGAACTTCAGGGGGACGCCGTACTGCAAGGCATAGCTGACCGCCGTAGCAAAGCTGTCCATCAAACCTGAGATGGTCGAGCCTTCCTTAGCCATGGTTACGAACAGCTCCCCCGGCATACCGTCTTCGTACAGGCCGACGGTGAGGTAGCCTTCGTGGCCGCCGATGGCGAACTTGTGCGTGATCGACTGCCGCTCGTCGGGGAGCTTGCGCCGGATGGGCCGGTAGACGATCTTCTCCGCCGCCGGCGCCACCTTGGCCGCGCCCTTGTCGGTCTTTCCC
>CAYOTD010000584.1:0-3695 GCA_964406685.1 uncultured Solibacteraceae bacterium
ATCCAGTTCTACGACTCGATGGGCTGGCACGATGTGGCGCGCCGTTGCCTGCGCTACTTCCTCGACAAGCAACACGATGACGGGCGCTTCCAAAACTTCGGCGGCTACATGCTGGAAACCGGCGCGGCGTTGTGGAGCATGGGCGAGCATTACCGCTACACGCGCGACGACGCCTGGGTGCGGCAGATCGCGCCCAAGCTCACCCTCGCCTGCGAGTATCTGCACCGCTGGCGGCAGCGGAACCTGCGAGAGGACCTGCGCGGCAAGGGCTACGGAATGCTGGAAGGCAAGACCGCCGATCCGGAAGATCCATTCCGCTCGTTCATGCTGAACGGCTACGCCTACCTGGGGCTGGCGCGGGTCGCCGAGATGCTCGAGAACGTCGATCCCGCGCAATCGGCCCGCTGGGGGAAGGAGGCCGCGGCGCTGAAGAGCGACATTCGCGCCGCGTTCTTCGAAACCATGGGCCGGAGCCCGGTGATTCCGCTGGCCGACGGAACCTGGTGTCCGACCGCGCCGCCGTGGGTGGAGTACCGCGGCCCGCTGTCGCTCAACGCCGACGGCGGCAAGTGGTTCACCCACGGCGCGATGGTCAGCCGCGATTCCCTTCTCGGCCCCCTCTACCTCATCTTCCAGGAAGTGCTCGACCCGAACGAGCCCGTGGCCGGCTTCCTGCTCGACATGCACAACGACCTGATGACGACGCGCAACGCGGCCTTCAGCCAGCCCTATTACAGCCGCCACCCCATCGCCCACCTGCGCCGGGGCGAGGTGAAGCCGTTCCTGAAGGCCTACTACAACACGCTCGCCAGCCTGGCCGACCGGCAGACCTACACCTTCTGGGAGCACTACTACGGCGTCAGCCCGCACAAGACGCACGAGGAGGGCTGGTTCCTGATGGACACGCGCTGGATGCTGTGGATGGAGCGCGGCGCCGGGCTCGATCTCCTTGCGGGCGTTCCGCGGGCGTGGCTGGAAGATGGCAAACGGATCGAGCTGACCAACGTGGCCACCTACTTCGGCCCGGTCTCGCTCCGGGTGGAATCCAACCTGGGGCAAGGAAGGGTCCGAGCCACGGTGGAGTGTGACTCGAACAGCCGGCCCGGCTTTGTGGAACTGCGGCTGCCGCACCCCCTCGGCCGCAAGGCCGTGCGTGTGACGGGGGGCGCCTACGACGCCGCCCGAGAGCGCGTGCGCATCGAGCCATTCACCGGCCGCGCGGAGGTCACGCTCGGCTTCTGATTCAGAGGACTGATGGCCCACAAACGCGATCTCGATCTGGACGACTCCCCGGCCGCGCTGGAAGGAGAGACGCGAGGGTTCGACTTCGCCACCCGGATGGGCATCACAGACGACCTGACCCGCCTTTCGGCCGGCATCGAGCAGGTCGGCGATCCGAGGGCGGACCTGGCGCCGGCGCCGGCTCCCGCATAGCCCAACGAGGGCCGGCGGTGGGTGTGGCGGGTGGCGGGACGGGGCGTCCCGCGCGGGTCCAGGGACCCGCCGCACGGCGATTATAAGGCGAACATATTGTAAACAACGTTGCAAACAAAGGCATCTTTTGGTTTTGCTCGGTCAGTTTTCGTGTTGGGGGGCGTGGGGCGGGGAACCAGGGGCGAGCCGCACCATTCCGAGTGTAGCACGGGATGAAGAGGGGGGATGGTGTAAGTGGCTTCGATTCAACGGATACGGTGTCTGATTCGGTGGCGCGCCGCTTCCGCAAGCCCGGAAGCGCCGGGCAGCAAACGTGTGCAGTTTTACATTGCTGTGGCGTCCGCGTCATCCGCAAGCAACGGTTTTGGGGCTATACTGGTCCCCATATGAGACTTGGTTACCTCGCTTGCCTTGCGGCGCTTTTCGCCTGCCTCGCTTCCGGTCAGACCTTCACCGGGAGCCTTCTCGGCACGGTTCACGACTCCACCGGAGCGGCGGTTCCCAATGCCGCCGTCGCTGCCGTCAACATTGACACCAACGCCCGCGTCGAAGGGCGTTCGGCTCCCGACGGCAAGTATCTGCTGACGCCCTTGCCGCCCGGGTCGTATCGGCTGGAAGCCAACGCCCCCGGGTTCAAGAAGTTCGTGCAGGACGGCATCATCCTGCAAGTGCAGCAGCAGGCGCGCGTTGAGATCACCCTGACGGTCGGCGAGGTCTCCGAATCAGTGACCGTCACCGCCGATGCCGCCACCATCGACACCACGTCGGCCACCATCGGCAAGGTGGTCAGCAACAAGGCGATCGTGGCGCTGCCGTTGAACACGCGTAACATCTACTCGCTGATCTACCTGACGCCGGGTGTGGCCGGATCGATCGGAAACAACTACAACTCGATGAGCTACACCATCAACGGCGCCCGCGCCAGTTTCATGGAAACGCTGATCGACGGCGCCACCGCCTCGCACCCCACGGTGCAGGGTTACAGCGGGATTTCGGCCTTCCCCAGCGTGGACGCCATCGGCGAGTTCAAGGTGCTCGGCTCCAGCTACGCCGCCGAATACGGCCGCAGCGCGGGTAGCGTGCTGAACGTGGTCTACAAGTCCGGCACGAACAGCATCCATGGCAGCGCCTACGAGTTCCTGCGCAACTCCAAGATGGACGCCAACAACTTCTTCGCCAACTCCAAGGGCGTTCCGCTTTCCAGTTTCAAGCGCAGCCAGTTCGGGGGCACGCTCGGCGGCCCGATCCGCAAGGACCGCACCTTCTTCATGAGCTCGTTCGAGGGACTGCGCCACCGGAGCTTCAGTTCGGGCACCTCGACCGTGCCTACGGCGCTGGAGCGCACGGGCGACTTCTCCCAGACCTACGCCGGGGCCAACAAGCCGGTGCAGATCTACGATCCGTTCACCACCCGCGCCAATCCGAGCGGCTCCGGCTACATCCGCGACGCTTTCGCCGGCAACGTCATTCCGGCCAGCCGCATCATCACCCCCGCGCGCAACATTCTGAAGTATGAGCCGATGCCGAACACCACGGGCGCGGCCTGGACCAACGCCAACAACTACTACGCCGCCGGGTCGGCCAAGCTCGGCATCAACCAGATCGACGGCCGCGTGGATCACAGCTTCAACGCCAATCACCGCATGTTCGTGCGCGTCTCCAAGCGCAACCAGGACAGCGAGCCGGCGGTGCTGTTCCCCGCCGACATCGCCGTGGCGCAGGACCGCATCGTCGAGCGGAACCGCATGTACAACGGTGTGCTGGACTACACCACGACGGTGAACCCCACCACCATCGTCACCGGGCGCGTTTCTTTCTCGCGCAGTCTCTACATGTACGAGAATCAGGGCCTCGGCTTCCAGGCGTCGTCCCTCGGTCTGCCGAGCTATCTCGATACGGCGGGCGGCCTGACCATGTTTCCGCGCATCTCCATCGGCGGCTATACCAGCCTGGGCAACCAGGACAACCGGTACAACGCGTTCATGACCTACACCGCCGTGGCGAGCGTCACCAAGATCCAGGGGGCGCACAACTGGAAGTTCGGCTACGAAGGCCGCATGATCCGCGTGAACAACCGCGAGTCGCGCTCCACGTCGGGCAACTTCACCTTCAGCTCGACGTTTACCCAGGGTCCCAACCCCAGCCAGGCGGCGTCGGACCGCGGCAACGGTCTGGCCTCGTTGATGCTGGGAACGGGAACGGGACACCTGATCCAGGCATTCAAGGACGCCGCCGCCCAGAGCTTCTACACCGCGCTTTAC
>CAYOTD010000585.1:0-3694 GCA_964406685.1 uncultured Solibacteraceae bacterium
AGGCGGAACTCGACTCCCACCTCGCGCAGCTTGGCCAGCACCGCCCCGGCGTCTTCCGGCGCCAGGCCGGAATACAGCGGCCGGTAGTCGCGCTCCTGGGTCCAGCGGGCCACCGCGAACAGACCGGCGGCGACCGCCAGGGTCGCCATCGCGATCGTGATCCGCTGGCGCCAGCTCAACCCCGCCAGTATGCGCTTGAGTTGCTCCATGGGTTAAGCGCCCGGCGCGCGAAAGCGCTCAGATCTGCGAGCGCATCACCTCCTGGTACGCATCGACCACCTTGTTCCGTACCTGTAGAAAGAGTTCGAAGGAAAGCTGCGCCTTCTGCGCCTCCACCGCCACCTGGTGCAACTCGCCCCCTTCCCCCGCCAGCATCCGCTGGATCCCCTCGGAGGCGCTGGCGTTCAGTTTTTCGACCGTGCTTACCGCGTCGCGGAACACGGAACCGAAACCCGCCCCGCCCTTCGAAGCGGGCGAGACGCCGGCGATGTCGGCCGCCGGAAGCCGGATTGGCGAAATCGGAGAAGCCATGGCGTTCATTCCTCCTCAGGAAGACCCCTCGACAACTTGGGCCTCGTCGGCCCCCGCATCAACGCAGCAGGTCGATCGTCCGGTTGATCATGTCCCGCACCGCGGCGATGGCCGAAACGTTGGCCTGGTAGTTTCGCGACGCGTTCATCAGATCCACCATGTCCTCGGCCGGGTTGATCCGCGGAAACGCCACCATGCCGTCCGCATCCGCGTCCGGGTGGCCCGGCAGATACCGCTTCACCGGCTCGCCGGTGTCCTCGACGATATCGGACACCGCCACTCCGGTTTGGCCGCCCGCGATCTCGGCCTGAAACACCGCCGAGAACGGCGAGCCCTGCGGCTCGCTGCTGAACACCGCGTCCTTGCGCCGGTAAGGGCCCCCCTCCGGCGTCCGCGTCGTTTCGGCGTTGGCCAGGTTCTCCACCAGCAACTGCGCCCGGGTACGCTGCGCGCTCATCCCCGACCCGCTAACCGACAGCAGTGAGAACAGGCTCATCCCTACTTACCCTCCCGGATCGCCCCCCGCACCGCCTGGATCTGGCTGCGCAGCAGGCTGGAAGCCAGGTTGAAACGCATCGCCGTCTCCGACAGCAGGCGGCTCTCGCGGTCGATGCTTACGTTGTTTCCGTCGTTCTTGGTCTGAAGCCCCTGTGGCTCCACGACATGGGGCGTGCCGCCCTGGGCCAGGCTCATGAATTCAAACTGGAAGTCGATGTCGCGGGTCTTGTAGCCGGGGGTGTCGGCGTTGGCGATGTTGGAGGCCACCAGCTTCTGGCGCGCCGCCAGCAGATCCATGTACCGTTCCAGGTTTCCGGCAATCGGGTTCAGCATTCCACCGCTTGGACAGCATTCTTCCTGCCATCCGCCCCAATTCGCCGAAACGCTCTAACCTGCCCGGAATTCACCGATAAGAACTTGCCGCTAAGTCCTTGGCGCGCCTTCGCCGGCGACGTTTTCTTGCCGCCGCCGAACTTTTGCCCGCCTCGGATAAAGCGCCGGGTACGCCTCCCGCATCCCCTCGGCCAACTCCAGCGCCGTTCCGATTTGGATCAGCGGCCCCCTCCCCATCCCAGGACAGTGTTTCGCCGTGGCACGCCACTCAACGGGACGCTCCACCAGCTCCGGCCAGAACGGGAACAGGCGGCACTGCGTGGGCTTGTCGGGATGCAGCCGGCAGCCCTTCTCCAGCAGAAACGGACATTGGGCCCCTCGGGGCTTCCTCAGCCGCAGCCGCCATCGCGTCCGGTACACCCAGCGCCGCTCGAACTCCGCCCCGCTGACCCCAAGGTGCGCCGCCGCCCGCCGCAGATCGGCTTCGGTCAGGTAGACGTAGCCTTCCTGGCGGCAGCAGTTGGTGCATCCGGGTTGGCAGGCAAACCGCAAGTCTTCCATGTAAGCCTCATTAATACAATAACATAGCTATCTCTCTTGCCGCGTCCAGCTTTGTTCTTGACCGTCGGCGGACATCCTGTTATAGTCGAAGTAGGACTATTTAAGTCCTATATTCCGAATGATGAAGTTGACCAAGAAAGCCGACTACGGGTTGATCGCCCTCCGGCACCTCGCGGTGGGATCTGCCGGCGCCAGCGCCAAGGAGATCGCGGACCACTACGGAATGCCCCTGCCGTTGCTTTCCAAGATCTTGCAGAAGTTGGCCCGCTCCGGCTTTCTTCGTTCCGAACATGGTTCCAACGGCGGCTACCGGCTGGCCCGGGACCCGCACGAAATCACCGCGCTGGAAGTGATCCGGGCCATCGACGGCCCCGTCATCCTGACCTCCTGTTTCGCCGGCCACAAGGAGTGCTGCCAGTCGGGAACCTGCACCGTGCGGGAATCGTTGCGCCGGATTCACCTCGGCATCCTGGGTCTGTTGGAGAGCATCACAATATCGGATATGGCGCGGGACGGGGCCGCGGAGTCCGCCGCCCACGGTTGTGCGCGGCCCCAGGCTCTCGGCCCCCCAGCCAGGCTGCCGGTCTCGCCCGGTTAAGGGCGGAAGGGGTTGAGGAGAGGATAACGAACTGATGAAGCTGCCGATTTACATGGACAATCACGCCACCACGCCCATGGACCCCCGCGTCTTCCAGGCGATGGCGCCCTATTTCACCGAGGTCTTCGGCAACGCGGCCAGCCGCAACCACAGCTTCGGCTGGCGCGCCGAGGAGGCGGTCGAGCGCGCCCGCAAACAGATCGCCGAACTGGTGGGCGCCACCTCCAGGGAGATCGTCTTCACCAGCGGCGCCACCGAGTCCGACAACCTGGCCATCAAGGGCGTGGCCGAGATGTACGCCGAAAAGGGCAACCACATCATCACCGTGCTCACCGAGCACAAGGCCGTGCTCGACACCTGCAAACACCTGGAGAAGCGCGGCTTCCGCGTGACCTACCTGCCCGTGCTGCCGTCCGGCCTCATCGACCTGGACATGTTGCGCGAGGCGATCACCGACAAAACCATCCTGGTCACGGTGATGTACGCCAACAACGAGATCGGCGTCATCCAGCCCATCGCCGAGATCGGCCGCCTCTGCCACGAGCGCGGCGTGCTGTTCCACAGCGACGCCGTGCAGGCCATCGGCAAGGTCCCGGTCGACGTCACCCGCGACAACATCGACCTGATGTCGATCACCGGCCACAAGCTGTACGGCCCCAAAGGCATGGGCGCGCTGTACGTGCGCCGCAAGAATCCCCGCGTGCAGTTGACCGCCCAGATGGACGGCGGCGGCCACGAGCGCGGCATGCGCTCCGGCACCTTGAACGTTCCCGGCATCGTGGGACTGGGTGAGGCCTGCGCCATCGCCGGCCGCGAAATGCCCGAAGAGTCGGTCCGCCTGGCCGCCCTTCGCGACAAACTGCTCCACAAGCTCACCTCCGAGCTCGACGAAGTGTACGTCAACGGCACCCTCGAGCACCGCCTGCCGGGCAATCTCAACATCAGCTTCGCCTATGTCGAGGGCGAGTCCCTGCTAATGGGCATTAGCGATATCGCGGTCTCCAGCGGCTCGGCCTGCACCTCGGCCACGCTCGAACCAAGCTACGTCTTGAAGGCGCTGGGCGCCGGCGACGAGATCGCGCACTCCTCCATCCGCTTCGGCCTGGGCCGATTCAACACCGAAGAGGAGATCGACTACGCCGGCAACAAGGTTGTGGAAGTGGTGAAGAAACT
>CAYOTD010000586.1:0-3682 GCA_964406685.1 uncultured Solibacteraceae bacterium
CCGGTGGTGGCCATCGCCATCATTCTGGCGGCGGTTTTCGTTCCCACCGTATTCATCCCCGGCATCACGGGACGGCTCTATCAGCAGTTCGCCGTCACCATCGCCATCTCGGTGCTGATCTCGGCGTTCAACGCCCTCTCGTTGAGCCCCGCGCTCTCGGCCCTGTTGCTGAAACCGCGAACGAAGCACCGCGGCCCGCTGGGCGTGTTCTTCGGCTGGTTCAACCGCGTCTTCGGGCGCACTTCGCACGGCTACCTTCACTTCTCCTCGGTGCTCATCCGCAAGGCCGCGATCAGCCTGGTTTTCCTGGGGCTGGTGGCGGTGGCCGCCGTCACCACGGGGCGCAACCTGCCGTCCTCCTTCCTGCCGGAGGAGGACCAGGGTTACCTGGTGGCGGTGCTGCAACTGCCCAACGCCTCCTCGTTGCAGCGCACCGCCGCGGCGGCCGAGAAGGTCGAGAGGATCATTCTGGAGACTCCCGGCGTGAAGGGCTGCTCGACGGTTGTCGGTTTCAACATGCTGGCGGGGGTTCCCAACACCTACAGCGCGTTCTTCAACATGCCGCTGAAGCCGTGGGAGGAACGCGTGGGGCCGGAGGAGAACTACCTCGCCATCCGGCGCCGCCTCGCCGCCAGCCTTACCAGGATCCGCGAGGGTACGGTGTTCTCGTTCCCGCCGGCGGCCATTCCCGGTGTCGGATCGTTCGGCGGCGTTTCGTTCGTGCTTGAGGACCGGTCCGGAGCGGAGCAGGCGTTCCTCTCGGAAAACGTCACCAAGTTCCTGGCCGCGGCGAGAAAGCGGCCCGAACTGGGCAGCGTTACGACCACCTACCTGCCGACCGTGCCGCAGATCTATGCCGATGTCGACCGGGAGAAGGTCCTGCGCCAGGGAGTCAGCCTGCGCGACGTGAACAGCACGATGCAGGCTTTCATGGGCGGATATCTGGTGAACTACTTCAATCTGTTCGGGCGGCAATGGCAGGTCTATGTCGGCTCGGAGGGCGAGTCCCGCCGGCGAGCGGAAGATATCGGCCAGTTCTATGTGACTAACTCGAAAGGCGCGATGGTTCCGCTGGGGACGCTGGTGAACACCCGGACCATTTTCGCTCCTGAGTTCACACTACGCTACAACCAGTATCAGGCCGCCCAGATCAACGCCACCGCGGCTCCGGGTTACAGCTCCGGGCAAGCGAGAAAGGCGCTGGAAGAGACGTTCGATGAGACCATGCCGCTGGGCATGGGTTACGACTACATGGGCATGTCGTACCAGGAGCAGGCGGCCGAGAAAGGCGTCTCGGCGGCGGCAGTCTTCGGGTTGTCGTTCCTGTTCGTGTTTCTGATTCTGGCGGCTCTGTATGAAAGCTGGACGCTGCCGCTCAGCGTGCTGCTGGGCGTGCCCATCGCCGTTTTCGGAGGCTACATGGCGCTGTATCTGCGCAACCTCGAAAACGACGTCTATACGCAGGTCGGCCTGGTCATGCTGATCGGGTTATCGGCCAAGAACGCCATTCTGATCGTGGAGTTCGCCAAGACCGAGTTCGAGAAGGGCGGCAAGTCGGTGGCCGAGGCCGCCCTTGCCGGGGCGAAGCTTCGCTTGCGGCCGATCCTGATGACGGCTTTCGCCTTCATCTTCGGATGCATCCCCCTGTGGACGGCCACCGGAGCGGGGGCGTCATCGCGGCGGATCCTGGGCACGGTGGTGATCGGCGGGATGCTGGCCGCGACGATGATCGCGATCTTCCTGATCCCGGTGACCTTCGACGTGATCGAGTCGTTGTCGCTGCGGATGCGGCGGAAGCACCCGGTTGCGCCTACGCTTCCCGAGGGGAGGGTGTGATGGGGCGCGCAACCCTCTGTTTCGCGCTCGCGGCGGCGCTGCTGATGCCGGGATGCCTGCGGGGCCCGAACTACAGCCGTCCGAAGATCGACATCCCGCCGGCTTACCGTGGAGCGGACAACGCGGCGGCGAGCGCGCCGGAATCTCTGGGCAGCGCCGCGTGGTGGACGGTCTTCCAGGACCAGGAACTCCAGAAGCTGATCCGCGCGGCGCTGGAGCGCAACTTCGACCTGCGCATCGCCGCAACCCGCGTTTTACAGGCGCGCGAGGCGGTGGTGATCGCGCGCTCGAACCAGTATCCCACCGTGGCCGGCGGCGTCATCGCGGCGGGGGCGCGCTCCCCCGGGTCGAGCGGGTACAGTTACTACAACATCGGCGAGATCGGCTTCTCGGGTTCGTGGGAACCCGATTTCTGGGGTAAGTACCGGCGGCTGAGCGAGGCCGCGCGGGCGGAGCTGACGGCGGCCGAGTGGGGCCGCCGGGCGGTGGTGACCGGACTGATCTCGAGCGTGGCCGCGGCGTACTTCGATCTGCGGGCGCTCGACCTGCAACTGGAGGTCTCGCGGCGGACGCTGGGGTCGCGGCAGGATTCCCTGCGGCTGATCCGAACACTGGTCGACGGCGGCGCGGCGCCGCTGTCGGACCAGCGTCAGGCGGAGCAGCTTGTGGAGACCGCGGCGGCGGCCGTGCCGAATCTGGAACGCCAGGTCCAGCAGCAGGAGAACGCCATCAACGCCTTGCTGGGACGGAATCCGGGAGCGCCCATCGAGCGGGGGCTGAGCGTCGGCGAGCAACCGCTTCCGGCCGCGCCTCCGCCGGGGATTCCCTCGGCCTTGCTGGAACGGAGGCCGGATGTCGGGGAGGCGGAACAGGTCCTGATCGCCGCCAACGCGCGCATCGGCGCCGCGCGGGCGGCGTACTTCCCCACGATTCCGCTGACGGGTGTCGGCGGTCTGGCAAGCACGGCGCTGACCACGCTGTTCCGCGGGGCGTCGCGGGCGTGGAACTACAACGCCTCCGCCATGGAGCCGCTGTTCAACAAGGGACGCGTGGAAGCCAATGTCCGGCTGGCCGAAGCCCGGCGGGAGCAGGCGCTGCTGGGGTATCAGCAGGCAATTCAGGAGGCGTTCCGCGACGTCTCCGACGCGCTGATCGGCTACGAAAAGCTGCGCCAGTACCGGGAGCACCAGCAGAAGCTGCTGGACGCCTCCCAGGACGCGGCCAACCTGGCCCGGCAGAGGTATCAGGGCGGCGCGGCCAGCTATTTGGAAGTGCTGACCAACGAGACGAACGCGTACTCGGCCGAGATCGGGTTGTCAGCCGCGCTGTTGGGCGAGCGGCTGGCGCTGGTGCGGTTGTACAACGCGTTGGGCGGCGGATGGACGCCATAGCGCGCTGTTGATTTGCGCGTCGGCGGCGCTTCGCGTTATGCTTAGCGCTTCAATCCACACTTTCCAGAATGAGGTCCGGATTGACACTGGCAAACGTTGACTACTTCATCCTTGCGTTGTATTTCGTCTTCGTGCTGGGTATCGGCTGGGTGCTCAAGCGCAACGTGGCGACGAGCGAGGATTTTCTGACATCCGGCCGGAGCGTTCCGGTATGGATCACCAGCCTGGCCTTCGTGGCCGCCAACCTGGGCGCGCTGGAGCTGATCGGGATGTGCGCGTCGGGGGCCAAGTACGGCATCATGACGTGCCACTTCTACTGGCTGGGGGCGATCCCCGCCATGGTGTTCATGGGCGTGTTCATGATGCCGTTCTATTACGGCAGCCGGGCGCGGTCGGTGCCCGAGTACCTGAAGCTGCGGTTCGACGAGAAGACGCGCGGCTTCAACGCCTTCAGC
>CAYOTD010000587.1:0-844 GCA_964406685.1 uncultured Solibacteraceae bacterium
TCTCGCCCAACGTGATCAACGAATTCAAGGGCAACCTCACCCGCCAGAACCTGCCCTTCCAGTCGCTGGGCTACGGCGGCGACTGGCCCAAGAAGCTGGGCTACCCCAGCATCATTCCGCAGGACATGTTCCCGGCGGTCAGCATCGCCGGCATGCTCCAGATCGGGCCCAGTTCGTTCGCCTTCGGTCTGCGCGCCCAGAACAACGTGCAGATCGCCGACTCGCTGACCTGGATCAAGGGCAAGCACCAGATCAAGTTCGGCATCGACCAGCGCTGGGTGCGCGAGAACTGGATCAATAAGTCGCTTCCTTCGGGCCAGTTCTCCTTCGCCGCCTCGCTCACCGGCAACCCGCAGGTTTCCGCCGGCACCGGCGTGGGGATGGCCACTTACTTACTGGGCGGGGTAACCGGCGGCAGCCTCACGGTGCGCAGCCATATGTCGTTCCATAGCTGGTCCCATGCCAGTTACATCCAGGACGACTATAAGATCACCCCCCGGCTGACGCTGAACTTCGGCCTGCGTTACGACCTGCGCTCCGGCCCGGTCGAGCGCTGGAACAAGCACTCGAACTTCGATCCCTACATGACCAACCCGGAAACCGGCATGTTAGGCGTTCTTACTTACGCTGGGGTAACCGCGCCCCGTCACTTCGTCGACCGCAACAACTTCGACCTCGGCCCGCGCTTCGGCTTCGCCTATGCCCTGACCGCCGACGGCAAGACCGCCATCCGCGGCGGCTACGGGCTGATCCACATGCTGACCGAGTCCTACGACATGCAGGCCGACAGCTCGAATTCCCTGGGCTGGGAGGCGACCACCACCTTCAGCTCGACGCGCGGCAG
>CAYOTD010000587.1:854-3680 GCA_964406685.1 uncultured Solibacteraceae bacterium
CCCGGCCTTCCAGTTCAGCGAGGGGCCGGTGACGCTGATCCAGCCGAAAGGCGCTTCCGGCGGGCCCTCGGCCTTCCGCGGCCAGAGCGTGCGCGCGCAGAACCGCCACGCGCCGCCGCCCTACCTGCAACAGGTCAACCTGACGCTGCAACGCGAAGTCCCCGGCCAGTGGGTGCTCAGCGCCAGTTATGCCGGCAACCGGGGCGTACACCTGCCGGGCTCCAACTACAACCTGAACCAGCTCGATCCGAAGTATTACCTGGAATACGGACTGGCCCTTCAGAACCAGGTGCCGAACCCGTATTACGGCCAGATCGCCTCCGGCGGCCTTTCCGGCGCCACCATCTCCCGCTCCCAGACGCTGCTGCCCTACCCGGACTACGGCAGCGTCATGACCATGGCGAATCACGGGAACTCGACCACCTATCACTCGCTTCAGGTGACCGCCGAGAAGCGCTACGCCAAGGGCATCAGCGCGCTGATCTCTTACACCAACAGCAAGCTCATCGGCGAAGGTTACTCCAGCGCCGGCAGCTCGGGCGAGTCGGGCGACTTCCGCGCCGGACGGCTCAACCGCCGGGTGGAGCGCGCCATCGACCAGAACGACGTCTCCCAGCGCCTGGTGGCGAGCGGCGTCTTCGAGATGCCCTTCGGCAAGGGCAAGCCGCTGGCCGGCAACGCCGGCCGCCTGCTGGATTCCCTCATCGGCGGCTGGCAGCTCAATACCATCACCACCGCCCAGGCGGGCAAGCCGCTGAGCGTGCGCGGCGCCAACAACTTCGCCCTGAACTGGCCCGACCTGCTGCGCGACCCGACCTTGTACGGCGAGGATCGCGGCGTCCTGAAGTGGTTCGACGCCACCGCGTTCGGCAACCCGGCCGACTTCACCGTGGGCAACGCGCCGCGCACCCTGCCCAACACCCGCGGCCCGGGCATGATCCAGGTGGATTTGTCGGCGTTCAAGAACTTCCGCATCCGGGAAGGCACGCAGATGGAGTTCCGCGCCGAGGCGTTCAACTTCCTCAATCACGTCAACCTGAACGACCCCGGCACCTCCTTCTCGCCCAACCGCCAGGGCCAGAACACCAACGCCGCCTTCGGCCGCATCACCAGCGCCATGAAGGCGCGCACAATTCAACTCGGGCTCAGGCTGAGCTTCTAGGACGGGTTGCTTGGTGAGGCGGCGGTCAATGTGGTATTCCTTTCAGGAATGACCTCGACGATTCCGGCCCCCGCGGCCGCTCGCTTGGTGTCTCTCGACGCCTTCCGCGGCCTCACCATGCTTTACATGGCCTCCGAGGTCATGCGTCTCCCGCGCGTGGCCCAGGCCTTCCCCGGCAACGCCTTCTGGCAGTTCGTCGCCTGGCACACCGAACATGTCGCCTGGGCCGGCGGCTCCGCCTGGGACATGATCCAGCCCGCCTTCTCTTTCATGGTCGGCGTGGCCCTCCCCTGGTCGGTCGCCAACCGCCGCGCCCGCGGACAGACGCTCCGCCACCTGTGGCTGCACGCCCTGTGGCGTTCCGTCGTCCTCGTCCTGCTCGGTATTTTGCTGCGCTCCACCGGCCGGAGCATGACCTACTTCACCTTCGAGGACACCCTCTCCCAGATCGGCCTCGGCTACCTGGTCCTGTTCCTGCTCGCCTGGCAGCCGGTGCGCATTCAGATCGCCGCGGTCACGCTCGTCTTGATCGGATACTGGGGCGCCTTCGCCCTCTACCCCGCGCCTCCGCCCGATTTCAACTGGCAATCCGCCGGCGTCCCGGCCGACTGGCCCCATCACCTCCAGGGCTTCGCCGCTCATTGGGAGAAGAACACCAATTTCGCCGCCGCCTTCGACCGCTGGTTCCTCAACCTCTTCCCCCGCGAGAAGCCCTTCCTGTTCAACGGCGGCGGTTACCTCACCCTCAGCTTTATTCCCACCCTCGGCACCATGATCTTCGGCCTGCTCACCGGCGAGCTGTTGCGCGGCCCGCGCTCCAAGCGCGACAAGCTGCGCTGGATGCTGGGGACCGGTGTGGCGGGCATCGTCGTCGGCCGGCTGCTCGGCTTCACCGGCATCTGCCCGGTGGTCAAGCGCATCTGGACCCCGAGCTGGACCCTGTACAGCGGCGGCTGGGTGGTGCTCGCCCTGGCGGCGTTGTACTGGATCATCGACATGCGCGGCTGGAAGCGCTGGTCCTACGGCCTGTGCGCCGTGGGCATGAACTCCATCGCCATATACTGCATGGAGCACCTCTGGACCGGCTTCCTGGCCGAGAACATCAAGATCAACCTCGGCTGGAACCTGCTGAGCGGCCTGACCCCGCCGTTGTCCAACTTCGTGCCCCTGTTCCTGGCCTGGTGCCTGCTATGGTGGATCTGCATCTGGATGGACCGCCGCAAGCTCTACCTCCGCATCTGAACCCTACGGCGGGTATCCGGCCCCGCACGGGATGCCTGCGTCCCGCCACCCGCCGTGCTATGCTCAAACCGGTGGCCTCCGCCCGGCGGCCCCCCGTGCCGCGAAAAAAGAAAACTGACCAAACAAAACCAATAGGACCCTTTGTTTGCAGCACAGTTTACAGCGTCTTCGCTATTTCTTCGTATTCGTGGGAGCCGCCCATCGGCTCAACCTCCGCTGAGCCGGTTCCTCGAGATCGCCTACCGCCACCAGCCATCGAGCTAAACCACGCCGCCCCCCGCCCCGCCGGCGCGCCCCGGCGAGCCCGCCGGGTAGTCGCGCACCGTCAGCGACGCGCGCCGGTTGGCGAAAACCTCGATCACCGATCCGTCGACGAACACGCGCAGGCTCAGCTTCTCGCCGGGGTCGAGGGCCAGCGCCGT
>CAYOTD010000588.1:0-3677 GCA_964406685.1 uncultured Solibacteraceae bacterium
CTGCACCCAACCGCTCGAAGACGACCCCGAGCGCACCAACATCGACTTCCGCGCCGGCGCCGGCGGCCTCCACTCCCGCGAGAACTAGGCGTCAGTACTCCCGGTCCTTCTTGACGCCCGGCTCCGGCACCGGGTACTTGCCGTCGGGACCGGCCTGCAAGGGCGCCGGGCTGTCCATGGTCAGCTTGTCCACGCCGGGCGCGAACTCGTGCGGGCAGTTCAGGATCTGCTCGAAGGTCACGATCTGGCCGGTGTGGGCGGCCATGCGGCCCATCGACGCCACCAGGCTGGCCTCGGCGCCGCGCTTGACTTCGTTGTAGGGCTTGTCCTGGCGGATGGCTTCCATCAAGTCGTCCCACTCATATTGATAAGGGCTGATCTCGGGCTGCGGGAAGGCCCAGGCGAGATTCGGGTCTTCGGGGAAGGGAAGACTCTTCCGCGTGTTGATCCACGGCATCTTCTGCCCCTTGTAGATGCGCGTCATGCCGGGCGTGTGCGACAGCGTCGAGATGACGGCCGAACCCTTCGAGCCGTGAGCGTAACTGGCGAACTCGTCGCGGCACCCGGTCATGTTACGGCCGTCGAAGAACAGCCGCGTGCCGTCCGGGTAAACATACTGCACCGAGTAAGTGTCGAAGTTCTGATCCAGTGAGTCGCCCCGGTAGTGGCGTCCGCCGAGAGCGTGGGCCTCCACCGGCCAGGCGCCCTTCATCCAACTGCACTCGTCGATCTGGTGGATGTAGTAATCGCTGAACGCTCCGCCGCTGGCCCACAGGAAGGCGTGGAACCGTTGCACCTGGTACATCAGCTCGCTCACCCCGGCGGGCCGCGGACCGGCGGTGGCGCTCAACGGTCCCATGCGGTAGCCGCGCATGGCGATGATCTCGCCGATCTGGCCGTCGCGGATGCGCTTGAGCAGTTCCTGCCGGGCGCGGCAGTGGCGGACCATCAGCCCCACGCCCACCTTCAGGTTCTTCTGGTCGGCCAGCTCGCCCAGCTTCAGCATCCGGCGCGTCGTGGGGCCGTCCACCGTGACCGGCTTCTCCATGAAGGTGTGGAGTCCCTTCTCGATGGCGTAAGTGAACTGCACCCAGCGGAACGCCGGCGGCGTTCCCAGGATCACGACGTCGCCGCGCCTGACCGAATCCATCGCGCGGCGGTAAGCATCGAAGCCCAAGAACTTCCGCTCCGGCGGCACGTCCACCTGGTTGGGGAACCGGGTTTTCAGCTTGTCGTAGTTGTCGTTGAGCTTCTTGGGAACCACGTCGGCCATGGCCACGACCTTGGCCGGGCCGCTTTTGACCGACAGCGCGTTCATCGCCGCCCCGGTTCCCCGGCCTCCGCAGCCGACCAGGGCGATCTGAATCGTGTCGCTCCCCGCCGCGTGAACCGGCGGCAGCGCCACTCCCGCCAGGGCCGACACCCCGGCGGCGCGTCCGGCCTCCGCCAGAAACCGGCGGCGCGATGCGGCATCCATCATGTTCTGCGTCACCTGGATCCTTCCTTTCTGTCCTGACAAGACTATCAGATCCGTCTCCCCATGGTCTGCGTGGGCGGTTTCTTCCGCAACACCGGCCTGTCTCGCATCATGATGGCGGCCTACGGCTGGAAGTAGGTAAGATTGGGACACGAGGTCCCCAATGCTCAAATTCTTGACCGCAGCGTTTTTCTGCGGGGCGGCGTTCGCGCAGTTGGCCAACAGCCCCACCAACCTCGACTTCCGCTCGGGCGTGTTCGGAGACCCTCCGCCGGGATGGTCCAATCCGACCGGCAAGCAAGGCTTCCCCGCGTCTATCACGGACCAATGCCGGGACCCCGGCTCGCGTTGCGCCGTGCTGCGCTCCGAGCCGGTGGCCACTCCGGCGTCGTTCGGCAATCTCATGCAGACCGTCACCGCCGGCCCGTTTCGCAACAAGTTGATCCGGTTCCGGGCTTCGGTGCGCCTGGAAAGCTCCACCGGCGGCCGGGCGCAACTCTGGGTGCGCGTGGACCGGCCGGGCGGCCGGATGGGCTTTTTCGACAACATGCAGCGGCGCCCCATCACCTCCGCCGTCTGGCAGGAATACGAGATCAGTGGCGAGGTCAGCGAGGACGCCACTCAGATCAACTTTGGCTTGATGCTGACCGGCGGTGGCGCGGCCTACCTCGACGCGGTTTCCCTCGACGTCGTGAGAGAGAGGTGAAGGTGGCGCCGGTCGGAGAGCGCTCACGGCTGCTCGATCGCCGGGAACCTCTTCCAGCACTTCTACTCCTGCTTCGATGGCGTCTCCACCGACTGGCCGAAGGCCTTCACCCCGGAGCTTGCCTCCGCTGCTACGGGCGACGAAGCGCTGGAGCCCGCCTTCAGCCTTTTCAATTGAGGTCGAGAACGGCGAACACCGGAAAGTGGTCGGAAGGATATCGGCCGTTGTCGTTCTTGCGCACGATCTCGGCCGACCGGGTTCGGATCGCGCCGCGATACAGGATCCAGTCGATGCGCGGGCCGTTTGTACGGCCGCGGAAACCGTTGAAGGTTCCTTCGGGGCCTTCGCGGGCGGGTGCTTCCAGCCACGTGTCGCGCATCCCGGCGGCCATCGTCTGGTAGACCTCCTCGCCAGCGGGGGCGTTGAAGTCGCCGGTCAGGATGACGCAAGCTTTCTTCGGCAGTTTGCCGAGGCGCGCCGCGATCAATCGGGCGCACTCCAGCCGCGCGGCCTGGTCTTCCTTGCGGTGCGGGAAGTGCGTGTTGTACAAGTGGAAGCGCTTCGTCGTCCCGGCGATCTGGAACAAACCCCAGGTGACCATGCGGGGAAGGCTGACATTCCACGACATGCTGCCCGGGGTCTCGGGCGTTTCCGAGAGCCAGAAGTTGCCCGACTCAAGCACCTTCAGGCGATCCTTTCTATAGAAGACGCCCATGTGCTCGTCGCCCTGGTTGCCACGCCGGCTGACGCCGAACCAGGCATACTCCGGGGCTTTCTCCACGATGTACTGGCCCTGCTCGTGGAACAGTTCCTGCGTGCCGAGGACGTCGGGGTTCTTCTCCCGGATGGTGGCGACCAGCAGATCGCGGCGCAGTTCCCAGCGGTTGTCCCCGTCGCCCGAGGCCGGGTAACGGACGTTGAAGCTCATCACGCGCAACGGCTCCGCCCCCAGCGCGCCCGCCAGCAGGGTCAACAGTACAAGGATTCGTCTCATAGCGGCTCCCGGAGGAACCACTATAGCTCAGGCGCTACGCGCCCTGTTTCCGTCGGAGGGGATCTCCTTCGCCCGCCGCCAGCAGTCGGCGGCCTCGGCTTCCGATCCCTGTGCGCTCAGCACGTGGCCCAGGTTGATCAGAGCCTCGACGCAGTTGGGCTTGGTGTCCAAAGCCTCCCGGTACAGTGTGGCGGCGTCGTTTAGCGAGCCCTGCTTCTGGCTCAGCAGTCCCAGGTTGTAGGAGATCTCCCAGGCCGAGCCGCGCAGGCACCCGTAGTAGGTCCGCGCGCGCTGCTCATCCTGGCTGTCGATCGCTAGGGCTGCAAGAGCCTTGGCTGCGTCGAGGCTTCCGGGATCGAGATCCAGAGCCTGTTCGAACGCCGTGGTGGCGGCGGTGCGGTCCCCGAGGCGCCATTTTGCCAGGGCGCGGTTGAAGGCCGCGTCCGCCCAATCCGGTTTCAGCTCCAGGCAGCGATCGAAGGCCTCGGAGGCGCCGGCGG
>CAYOTD010000589.1:0-3670 GCA_964406685.1 uncultured Solibacteraceae bacterium
GTTGTCCTTGCCCACCGGCACCAGGTGCGCGCGGGGCAGCAGGATGTCGGCGGCCTGCAGCACCGGGTATCCCAGCAACCCGAAGGGGAACGATTCCTCGCTGAAATTGGCCGCCCGCGCCATGTCTTTCAAGCTGGGCAGACGCGACAACCGGTTCACCGTCACCAGGTTCTCGAACAGCGTGTTCAGTTCGTAGACCTCGGGAATGGCGGACTGGAGATAGATGGTGGTCTTGGCCGGGTCGATCCCCGCTCCCAGGTAGTCGAGCACCAGGCCGCGGGCGTTCTCGCAGATCTTCTCGATATCCTCCTTCGCGCTCTTGGTGGTGAGGGTGTGGAGGTCGGCGATGATCAGGATGGTCTCGTACTCGTCCTGCAACCGCACGCGGTTGACCAGGCTGCCGACATAGTGGCCGAGGTGAAGACGTCCGGTGGGACGGTCCCCGGTGAGAATTCGTTTCTTACCTGTGTTGTCCATGAAACTGTGGTTCCGTTGGAGGAAAACGCGGCCGGAACTACAATTATAGCCTCTGAGCCGCCTCGGCGCGCACTTGTCCGCCGGCCGAGTGTTGACCCGAAGCGCAAGCCTCGGCTAGGGTAAGGGGAAAGGGAGAATTCATGCCACAAAAGGTTTGCAAGGTTGAGTACTTCACCGCCGTGATTCCGAACAAGGTCGGCCAGGGCGCCAAGGTGCTGTATGCGCTCAAGGAGGCGGGCGTGGATCTGGCGGCGTTCTGGGGATATCCGCTCGGGGCGAAGGCAAAGACGGCGGCCATCGAGATTGTCCCGGCGTCATCGACCGGCTTCTCGAAGATCGCCAAGAAGGCCGGGCTCGAAATCGAGAAGGCGACCGCGTTCCTGGTGGATGGCGACGACAAGCCGGGCGCGGTGGCCGATCTGCTCGGGGCTCTGGCGGCCGCGGGCATCAACGTGAATGCCGTGAAGGCAATCCAGGCCGGACCCGGCAAGTACAAGGCCGGCATCTTCGTCGCGAAAGACGATGTCCGCAAGGCGGCCAAAATCCTGGGCGCGAAGTAGTCAGCCCAGCAGCCGCGCCGCGTCCTTGGCGAAGTAGGTCAGGACGAAATCCGCCCCCGCGCGCCGGATCGCCACCAGCGATTCCATCATGGCGCGGATCTGGTCGATCCAGCCGTTGCGGGCGGCGGCGACGATCATGCTGAACTCGCCGCTCACCTGGTAGGCCGCGATGGGGACGTCAAAGCGGTCGCGCGCCTGCCGGACGAGATCCAGATAGGGAAGCGCCGGCTTGACCATAATCATGTCGGCGCCCTCTTCCAGGTCGAGGGCGATCTCGCGCATCGCCTCGCGCGCGTTGGGCGGGTCCATCTGGTAGCTGCGCCGGTCGCCGAATTGCGGCGCCGATTCGGCGGCCTCGCGGAACGGCCCATAGAAGCAGGAAGCGAACTTCGCCGCGTAGGACAGAATGGGAACCTTGGTGAATCCCGCGGCGTCGAGTGCTTTGCGAATCGCTCCCACGCGGCCGTCCATCATGTCCGAAGGCGCCACGACGTCCGCACCCGCCCGCGCGTGCGACACCGCCGAGCGCGCCAGCCAGTCGAGGGTGGCGTCGTTGTCCACGTCACCGTCCACCACCTTCCCGCAATGGCCGTGGCTGGTGTACTCGCAGTTGCAGACATCCGTGATGACGATGAGCTTCGGGACGGCTGCCTTGATGGCGCGCGCCGCCCGCTGCACGATGCCCTGGTCGTCGTAAGCCCCGGAGGCCATCTCGTCCTTCGACTCTGGAATTCCAAAGAGGATGACGCCGCTGATGCCCAAAGAGGCCACCTCGGCGCACTCCCGCACGATCCCGTCAACCGACATCTGGTAGTTACCCGGCATCGAACTGATCTCGCGCTTGACGCCCTCGCCGGGACAGACAAACAGGGGCAGGATGAAATCGTCCGGGGCCAGCGCGGTCTCGCGCACCAGGGAGCGAATCGACTCGGTCGAACGCAGACGCCGGGGACGGTGAATCGGAAACGCCATACCCGGATTCTACAACTTGGGGGAACCGTCAGTTGAATGTCGAAATCTTGACGATCTCTGCCGGCCGCCGCGGCGGCGCCACGGGCCGGGGCCGCTCGGGACTCCGGTTGTTCACCTCGGTATCGCCCTTGCCGTCCTTGCCCAGCGGCGTTCCCTGGCCCTGGTCCCACCAGATGGTGGATTCCACGGCGTACTTCGAGATCAGGTCCATCAGGACGTGGACGTTCTTGGCTTCCTCACGGCTGAAACGGCGTCCCTCGCCATTCAGTGTCATGGTCGCGGCGGACATGTCGATGAAGTACGTCGTGGATTTGCCCGGCTTATACTTGCCCGCGTTGTCCTTCGTTCCATTCGAGATCACCCAGGTCAGCCTGTGCTCGGAAGGATTCCAGGTGACGGACTCCAGACGGCGGGCGGTTTTCTCTTCCGCTCCAGCCATCGCCGCTAGAATAAAGAAGCCGGAGATTACCCGGCAAGTTGTTGCATACGTCAAGTTCATGGACCACGGCTCCCGCCGCTTCTGCCTACAATGATGTAGTGGGCCGGGAGAGGGTTTCAAGACGTTTTTTTGTTCGCGGCCGGGTTCAGGGTGTCGGGTTTCGCTACTTCGTCGAGCGCCACGCCGGGGCCCTGGGACTCGACGGCTATGCCCGGAATCTCGAAGATGGCCGCGTGGAGGTCTATGCGGCGGGCCCGGCCGAGGCGGTAACGCAACTGGCGCAAATGCTGCGCCAGGGCCCGCGGTGGTCCAGTGTGAACGGCGTCGACGAGACGGACGCGCCGCCGGAGAGCGGTTCCGGCTTCTACATCAGGGACTGAGGATGAATCTGAAACAACTGATTCGCGAAGTGCCCGACTTCCCCAAACCGGGTATTCTTTTCTACGACATCACGACGCTGCTGAAGGACGCCGCCGGACTGCGGCAGGTCATTGACGATCTCAGGGCGCGCTACGCCTCCACTCCCATCGATCTGGTAGTGGGAATCGAAGCCCGCGGGTTCATCTTCGCGCCGGCGGTGGCCTACGCGCTCGGCAAGGGGTTCGCTCCCGTGCGCAAACCGAAGAAACTTCCCGCCGAAACGGTGCGGGCCGAGTACGCCCTGGAATACGGCACGGATGCGCTCGAGATCCACCGCGACGCCATTCAACCCGGCCAGAACATCTTGATCGTGGACGACGTGCTCGCCACCGGCGGCACGGCGGCGGCGGTCGCCGGCCTGGTGGAGAGCCTCGGGGGAAAGGTCGCCGGTCTCGCCTTCGTCGCCGAACTCGAATTCCTGAACGGCCGCGCCAAACTGCCCGGCCGCGACGTGTTCGCACTGGTGCACTACGACAAATGAGCGGCTCGCCACGCCAGGCGCACGTGCGCGCCCTGGCGAAACTGAACCTGGGCTTGAAGGTCCTGCACAGGCGCCCGGACGGGTTCCACGAACTGCGCACGATCTTCCAGACCATCTCGCTGGGGGACAAGATCGACATCCGCTTCACTCCCGGGGTGCGCTCGAAGATCGAAGTGGTCTCCGCCCCGGAGATTCCAGACAACCTGGTGGGGCGCGCGGCGCGGATGGCCATGGAGTCGCTCAGGATCCGCGGTCATGTGCGGCTTGAGTTGACCAAGCGCATCCCCATGGGAGGCGGGCTCGGCGGCGGATCGAGCGACG
>CAYOTD010000590.1:0-3663 GCA_964406685.1 uncultured Solibacteraceae bacterium
AGGACACCTTCGCCGAGTCGATGCTGTTCGACTAACCTGTCTTGCGCGCCGGGGAAAGCGGAGATCATTCCGCAATGTATCGGAAATGATCTCGACATATGAGGTAATAAGGCAAGAATATCCTTGACGGGGGGGGGGAGCGATTACTCTCAACACTGACGGTCACTTTTTGAGAGGAAAGCGAGAATGGCCCTCCCACGAGCTCTGGCGGCGTTCCTGTTGTTGGGTTCCCTGTTTCACGCGGCCCGCGCCGATACACTTGTTACTTCCGGCACGTACACCTGGACCAGTTCCACTGGTGGGCAAGTGGAGGTCACGGTTCGCGTCTACAGAGACGTGACCGGACATCCTGGCCTGCTGAAGTGGGACTACGAGATCCACAACATCTCGATGCAGAATTACTACGAACCCTGTTACGCATATCCGACTATGGATGAAGGCATCGCCGAGTTTACGTTGTGGTTTCCGGCGAGCATCCCGACGACGGAGATCAACGAGGAGACGCTGACGCTGCCGGAGGGATGGGAGTACTGGCCGATTTACGATGGGGGGGAACTACACGGCGATTGTAGGGTTCAGCCTCGGAGCGGTCGAGTCCGCCAACATCATCGAAGCAGGTGAATCCGCGCATGTGACCTTCCTGACCGAACCGCGAGCGATTGAGGAACTGGACGGCGGGGCGGCTGGAGCGCCGTGGGTCGCTTGCGCCATGAAAGTCCGAAGCCTCGGAAGGAAGAGCCCAACGGTGAAATCGAAAGAGGGCGCCCGGCGGCTGGAACTGCCCGAGAACTGGGCGGGCGGCAACATCCTGGCGCCCGGGGCGGCGCCAAGCGTCCAGATCCAGATCGAGGAGGGAAAGCAGGCTGGAGGCAGCGGATTTGTTGTGATGGCAAATAGCACGAACCACACAAACCTGACCGCGGTGGGCTCGCCAGCCGGCGGCACCTATACGTGGGAAACCGGGTCGGGTCTGGAGTTCCAGGGAGCGTCAAACGTGGCCAACGTGAGCGTGAGGGGAACATCGGAGAGCCTTCAGTCGTCGGACACCTGGGTCAGGGTGACCTACACATTGAACAGCACAACGGTAGCAGCGTCCGTTCGTTTCACGGTCCGGGTGCCGACCGAGTTCAGGGCTGCCACTTTGGGCGGCGCAAGTCAGACGACAGGAAACGAGACCGGTTACCTGACTCTGATCGCGTATGGTGCGTACGATCGTTTTGGGAATCGGTTGAGCCTTGGAAACATCCTCGCCACGGAGACGCTCTCGACCGTGTCGAGCTCACACTCGATTGCGTGGGATCCGCCTGACGGGCAGCCCAGGACGGGGACATCAGATACCTCAGGTGCGGTCTGGGACTACCTTTCGGCCACGCGGGAGGGTGGATTGCCTCCCGGTTTCAGCGCGACGCGAACGCAGTTCTGGAACGTTGGCGGATACACGTTCGTGCCGACGCAAAGCCAACTCTACCGGCAGACCTACGCCGAGATCATTCGGGAGACACTGACGCGACAGTAGGAAGGAGTGGGCAATGACAGAAAGACAACTTCTAGCCGGGGCCTGTGTGCTGGTTTTCGTCGGATTGCACAGCGGCATGGCTCGGGCCGCGGCGCAGGAGGTATCCGCGAGACAACGGGCCGAGGCGGTGCGAGTTCTCGACGAGGCATGGCGGAAAGGAACGGTCGACGACAGAACTACCGCGATCAAGTCGTTGCACGACTCTACTGACGCATACGCTATTGAGTTGTATACCCAGGCGCTGGATGACGTCTCTGTTGTTTGTGCGACAACCGGATTCACGGCCACAGGCCGGCAGGCAAGCCTGTTGTTTCCCAGCGTTCTGAAACGCCTCAGACGGGACGACCAGCGCCCCGTTGTTATCAGTCTGCTGGCGGCTTTGGGGCGCCTTAACACTGAGGCTGCGGTGGAAGCGTTGGGTGAATACGCGGGTCGGACAGACAGGACAATCATGAGTGTTGCATTCGGCCAGCTTAGTCCGAAGGGTAGCGACGCTCTTCCCACATTGTCACGCCTGCTATCCCGCGCGCCTGTCGAGAGCCGGATTACGGCTGCGAACGTGGTTGGGAGAATCGGCGGTCAACGGGCGACGGAGATTCTTTCCGCCGCGCTGTCTGATGAAGACGAGATGGTTCGCAATACGGCCGCGCTCTACTTGGTGTCGACAAGCGCGGAAGCCCGACGGATTTCGGCCGAGCTTTGGAGAAACACCAAGTCAACACTGGGAGCCCGGGCGGCCGTCGCCCTTGCCAGTGTCCAGGATCCCGACGCGGTCAAGGCAGTCAAAGCACTTCTGCGATCTGCTCCGCCCGAGCTGCGATATGTGACTTTGCGGCGGTTGACGGAGTTGCGGCTCTCCGGTTTCGAGGCAGACGCGCAGACGCTGGCTGCCAGTCAGGCGAGATCGGATGTGAAGAGCGCGGCGCTCGACTACATAACGACCATGAAGTGGACCAGCGCAGACGGGGCGGCGCGCCAGGCATTACATGACCCGGACCTCCGGCTGCATGCGGCCCGGTTGCTGCTTGGGTCAGATGATACTGGCGCATGGGAGGTTGCTCGGGCCGCCGTGGGCGACCGGGATCCAGCTATGCGGCGAAGCGCCTTGGATTTGCTGGCCGCGACACCGTCCGCCGCCGCCGATTCCTTGATCGTGGCCAGACTCGGCGACGAGGACTGGAATACGGCCGCCGAAGCGGCGCGGGTGTTGGGGCGGCGGGGGGCGCGTCAGCATCTGTCGGCTCTGGCGGTCGCCTTCCGGAACCCCAATCTGGAAATCGCTCTGGCAGCGGGGGAAAGCCTGCTGGAGATCGACCCGGTGGCCGGCTGCGCGGCAATCATGGAAGACGCCGAATTGCCAACGCCGCGCCACCGGATTCTGCGGGCGGGATTGACTCTGCGATGCGTTGAGACCCAGGGCGCGCAGAGGCAACAGGTACGGTAGGGAGGCGATCGGATACGCTCTGAACAGGCTGGTGGTACCTTCAGAAGAGAGTGGGCCTTCGAGCGTTCTGCATCATCGTGATGGGGCTCACGCTGTTGGGTGCCCAACCGTACCCCAGCGTGGCGGTCTCCGAACGGAGTGCAGTCGAGTACCTCCGGCGCGGCCCGGCAGGTCTGGAACCGGCTTGCCTTCGGCAGGCGCTGGAGAAGCTAGCTGCTCCGCAATGGGCGTCACATGCCGTTCTGGTTACCCGTTACCTGGACTATCGAGCCCCCGGCCCGCCTTCCCGCGACGTCGGATGAGTATCCCGCGGTGGGAACACTCTTTCTTATGGGGTCGGGTGCGGTTCCGGCGGTGGAAGCAGTGCTGCGGGAGGCCGCCACCAGCGCGCTGGCACGCCGGAACGGCACTGAGGCGTTCGCCCTGATCCATCGGGCTCATCCCGAGCAGGCGGTTCGGAAGCTGCGGCAAGCTAGCTTGGCTGAGAAGGACCCGGTTGCGGCAAGACTGCTCTCCGAGTGCGCGTACAAAGCGGCGGAATGGTGCGGAGGGGGAAGTGAGCAAGCTTGCAGCGAAGCGCTGCGGTGACGGCGCACGCCCCCAACGGATTCGCGTTGAAATGATGATACCGCCCGCGTCTCACCGCGCGTGCGCGGGGCCGCGGAAGACGGCGTTGAGGAACAGCACGTTCAGCCCGTCCATG
>CAYOTD010000591.1:0-3659 GCA_964406685.1 uncultured Solibacteraceae bacterium
CGCGTGCGGGTCAACATTTGGGTCGGCTGCGTGGGCGGCCTGGTGGCCAATGGCGGCCTCGACACCGCGCCCGGCTCCATCTATCACGACAAGGGGCTCAAGGTCTCCTTCAAGATCATCGACGACTGGAGCGAAGGCGCGGCCGCCTTGGCCACCGACAACGTCGACGTCATGCTGACCACCGCCGACGTCTGGGCCAAGGACCAGGGCCAATTCCAGGACAAGGGCTTCAACGCCCGCGCCTTCTTCATGGTCGACTGGTCGCGCGGCGCCGACGGCGTCATCGGCCGCCAGGGCATCAACAACATCGAGGGCCTGGCCGGCCGGACCGTTGCCTTTGCGCCCTACACGCCCTCGCACTTCCTGCTATGGAACGGGCTGAAAGGCTCGGGCCTGTCCACCGAGCAGCGCAACGAGATCTTCGCCAAAGCCGTTCACACCAAGGACGGCATCGAACCCGCCACCTTGTTCGCGCAACAGAAAGTGGACGCGGCCGTGGCCTGGGATCCCGACATGAGCGACGCCGTGGCCAAGCGCCCCGGCGCCAAGAAGATCTACGACACCCGCATCGCCAACAAGCTGATCGCCGACATCCTGGTGGTAAGCGACCGGTTCGCCGCTTCCTCCCCCCACACTCTGGTCAAGTTCGTCGAAGGCTGGCTGGAAGGCGTGGCCTTCATCAAGGCACAGCCCGCTCGCGCGCACACCCTGATCGGCACCATCAAGGATTTCAACATCCCCGCCGACCTGGCCAAGGCCATGCTCGATGGCGTGAAGCTGGCCGACTACGCCGACAACCAGGCTTTCTTCGGCTCCCCGGGAGCCGATTCCGACTACGCCAACATCTTCAAGATGGCCCAGGAGATGTACCGCGAGATGCGGCTGATCAAGCGCGTCACTGAGTCCGAGGCCACCATCGACCGGCGTTACATCTCCGCCCTCAGCGGCAAGTTCTCCGCCGCCTCGACCGAGGCGCCCATCGAGTACAAGGAGCCGGCCAAAGGCGCGGTTCCCATGGCCACCCAGCGCCGCTCCATCTATTTCGAGCCCAACTCAGCCAAAATGGGCCTGGATTCCCGCGCCGTGGTGGACGAGATCGGCAACTTCATGCGCGCCTACGAGAACACGGTGGTAGACATCGAGGGCAACACCGACTCGACCGGCTCGCGCGAACTCAACATGTCCCTGTCGAAGGAGCGCGCCGAGACGGTGAAGAGCTACCTGGTGGAGAAGTTCCGCTTCCCGGCGGTCCGCATGCGCACCGTGGGCAACGGGCCGGACAAGCCGGTGGACTCCAACGCCAATCCGGAGGGCCGGGAGAAGAACCGGCGCACCGACATCAAGGTCTATCCCAACCCGGCCGGCGCCCAGTGAGCCTCCAGGATCTGTTTCGAATCCGGAGAGAGATTTCGCCCCACGCGCGGCTGGCCCTGGCCATCGGCAGTTGGGCGCTGGTGCTGCTGCTCTGGTTTCTGCTCACCGAGTCCGGCCTGCTGCCGCCGTTCTCGCTTCCGCGGCCAGCGGGTGTGGTGCGCGCCTTCGGCCAGTTGTGGACCGAATACGACCTGCCGGGCAACGTCTTCCAAAGCTGGTGGCGCATCGCCCAGGCTTTTCTGTGGTGCGCTGTGGCCGCCATCCCGCTGGGGCTTCTGATGGGCAGCTTCCGCTGGTTGCATGAACTGGTGAACCCGGTGGCGGCGCCGATGCGCTCCATGCCCATCACCGCCTTCCTGCCGGCCTTCATCGCCCTGTTCGGCATGGAGGAGACGATGAAGGTCGCTTTCCTGTGGTTCGGCATGTTCTTCTACCTGCTGGCGGTGGTAGTGGAAGAGACCAACCGTGTGGACAATGCGCTCCTGGAGACCGCCTACACCCTCGGCGCCCAGCGGCGTCACGTGCTTTGGCTGATGTTCCGCGCCTCGTTCCCGGCCGTGTTCGGTTCGTTTCGCATCCTGTACGACATCGGCTGGACCTACGTCATCCTGGCCGAAATGGTGAACTCGCGCAAGGGCGTGGGCTACATGGTGGAAGCGGCCCGCAAGGTGCTGGACTTCGAGCGCGTCTACGCCGGCATCATCGCCATTGGCATCGCGGCCTTCCTGTTCCGCTGGCTGCTGACCGTCGTGGAGCGCCAACTGTTCCCCTGGCGCAGGCCCATGGCAAGGAGAGAGACAAGTGGAAGCTAGGAACAAGATCTCCCTCCGGAACGTTTCCCGCACCTTCGTTTCGCCGGCCGGCGAGCGCATTCAGGCCCTGCGCGATATCAACTTCGAAGTCGAGGACGCCTTCACCTCCGACGGCCGCGACGTGGGCGAGTTCCGCGTCCTGCTGGGACCTTCCGGCTGCGGCAAGTCCACCATCCTGCGCCTGATCGCCGGGCTCGACCACCCCGACACCGGCGAGGTGCTGGTCAATGGAAAGCGCGTGACCGGTCCGGGCCGCGACCGGGGAATGGTGTTCCAGAAATACACCTCGTTCCCCTGGCTGACGGTCGCACAGAACATCGAATACGGGATGAAGATCAACGGCGTCGAGGAGAGCGAGCGCCGCCGGACGGTGGCCCACCTGGTCGAAGCGGTGGGCCTCGCTGGATTCGAGAAGGCCTATCCCGACACGCTCTCCGGCGGGATGCAGCAGCGCGTGGCCATCGCCCGCACCCTCGCCCTCCGCCCGGCGGTGATCCTGATGGACGAGCCCTTCGGCGCCCTCGACGCCCAGACCCGCTCTGGCATGCAGGAACTGCTCCTGCGCATTTGGGAAGAGGCCGCCAGCACTATCCTGTTCGTTACCCACGACGTCGACGAGGCCCTCTACCTGGCCGACCGCATCTATATTCTGAGCGCCCGTCCCGGTACAATCATGGAGGACCTGCCGGCGCCTTTCGGCCGGCCGCGCGACCCCTCGGTGAAACAACGCCGGGAGTTTCACGAGTTGCAGCAGCACATCCTTGCCTGCCTGCGACGCGCGCCCGGTCAGGGCCAGGTACGGGTGAGCGTGTGATGGCGGAGGATAACGACAGCGGCCAGATCAACTACGTCAAGGCCGCCTTTGGCTGGCAGTACAACTGGATCGCGCTGGCCGGGGCCGCGGCCTTCGCGCTGGTCTCGGGCTCCGGCCTGCCGCTGGTCCTCGCCGCCGGCCTCGAGCTGATCTATCTGAGCACCGTGCCGCGCAACGCCCGTTTCCAGCGGCTGGTGCGTTCCTGGCGCTACGCCGACGAGAAGCGCCGGCGCGAGATGAGTCTGAGCGCGCTGTTCCACGAGATGCCGCCCGAGATGCGCACCCGCTACGCGCAACTCGATTCCACCTGCCGCGCCATCCGCGAAAACTACAAGCGCCTCTCCTCCACCTCGCAGATCTTCGTCGAGCAGATGGAAACCAAGCTGGAAGGGCTGGCCCAATCCTATCTCCGCCTGCTGAACGCCGCCTTTCACCATCGCCAGCACCTGAACACGACCAACCCGGAAGCCATCCGCCACGAAATCCGCGGTCTGGAGAGGGACCTGGAACGCCAGACGCCCAAGGTGCAGGAGATCAACCGCAAGCGGATTGAGATCCTCAACAAGCGCGTGGAGAAGTTCGAGAAGGTCCGCGAGAATTGCCAGGTGATCGACGCCCAGTGCGCGGCGGTGGAAGACGTGCTCGAGCTGATTCGCGAC
>CAYOTD010000592.1:0-3639 GCA_964406685.1 uncultured Solibacteraceae bacterium
CGCCATTGTGGAGGAACCGGCGCCGGGCCCACATCGCTCCTTATCTTAGCGCCGGATTCCGGCCGGCCTGAGCGGGACGGGGGCGTCCCGCGCGGGTCCGGGGACCCGCCGTACGGTTTGCGGTAGAGTTACTCTGATGAGGGTTCTGACTCTGGCGGTGCTTTGGGGCGGGTTGCTTATGGCTGAGCCCCGGCGGGAGTTTGTCTATGAGACGGCGCCGTTTCCGTCTTGTCACGCCTCTACGATCGTCGAGACGGCGCCGGGGGAGTTGCTGGCGGCCTGGTTCGGCGGAGCGGACGAGGGCAAGCCGGATGTCGCCATCTGGGGGGCGCGGCGGACGGCGGGCGGGTGGTCGGCGCCGTTCGAGATGGCGCGCGAGACCAATATCGCTACGTATAATCCGGTTCTGTACTACGCCAAAGACGGCGTGCTGTGGCTTAGCTACAAGTTCGGCCCCAGCCCGCAGACCTGGACCGGGGCGATGCTCTCCAGCCGCGACCGGGGCAAGACGTGGTCGGAAAGCCAGCATCTGCCGGCCGGGTTGCTGGGGCCGATCAAGAACAAGCCGCTGGTGCTGAAGGATGGGACCATCGTCAGCGGCACGTCGGTGGAGAGCTTCCGCTCGTGGGCCTGCTGGGTGGAGCGGAGCACGGACAACGGGCGGACGTGGACCAAGCACGGGCCGATCGTTGGGCCACCGCCCGCGGGGGCCGGAGCCGCCGGGCCGGCGTCGGTTCCCGATTCCAACGCGTGGCGCTCGACGCACGGGATCATCCAGCCGGCCATCGTTCCGCTGAAGGGCGGAAAGCTGCGCATGTTTGTGCGGGCGACGGGCGATATCGGGCGCATCTGCCAGGCCGACTCGGCCGACGGCGGGCGGAGCTGGACCCCGGCGCGGCCGACCAGCCTGCCCAACCCCAACAGCGGGATCGACGCGGTGGGGTTGCGGGACGGGCGCATCGTCCTGGTCTACAACCATACGCCTCGCGGGCGGAGCCCGCTGAATGTCGCGGTGTCGAGCGACGGCGAGAACTGGAACCGCTTTCTGGCGCTGGAAACCGAGCCGGGAGAGTTCTCCTACCCGGCGGTGATTCAGGCGTCGGACGGCGCGATCCATATCACCTACACCTGGAACCGCAAGAAGATCCGGCATGTCGAGATCCCGCTTGCGGAGATCCCGAAGTAGATTCACAGGGAGGGCGCGAATCATGCTGCGAAGAGACTTGCTATTCACCGGCGCGCTGGTGGCCGCGGGAAGGCTGAAGGCCGCCCGGGCGAAGCTGCGCATCGGAGTCACGGACTGGAACCTGCGGAAATCGGCGCAGGTGGAAGCCCTGGCGCTGGCGGCCAGCCTGGGATTCGAGGGAGTGGAGGTCAGCCTGGGGCGGAAGCCGGTGGACAACAAGCTGCCGCTGGACAACGACGAACTGCTGGCCCGGTACCTTTCCGAAACCGGCAAGCAGAAGATCCGGCTGGCCGGGACCTGCCTCGATATCCTGCACGTGAACCATTTGAAGAGCGACAAGCTGGCGCAGAAATGGGTGGCCGACGGGATCCGGATCACGGGCAAGCTGAAGGCCGGGGTCATGCTGTTGCCGTTCTTCGGCAAGGCCGCCCTGAGCAATCGCGAAGAGATGGACTATGTCGGGGACCTGCTGCGGGAACTGGGGCCGGAGGCCGCGAAGGCCAAGGTTACGCTTGGCCTGGAGGACACGATCTCGGCCGAGGACAACGTGCGGATCATGGAACGGTCGCGCTCAAAGGCCGTGAAAACCTACTACGATGTGGGGAATTCGACCAACGCGGGATTCGACATTATCAAGGAGATGCGCTGGCTGGGGGCGAAGCGGATCTGCCAGATTCACCTGAAGGACAAGGGATACCTGGGCGAAGGGGAGATCGATTTCCCGAAGGTCATGCAGACGATACGGGACATCGAGTTCGACGGCTTCGCCAACCTGGAGACGTCGTCCCCGTCGAAGTCGATCGAAGCGGATATGAAGCGGAACCTGACGTTTGTGCGGAAGCTGATGGCTTGAAGCCGGCCTGGGGTCCCGCCCCACTTGTACACCTTGGGCAGGTGGCTGGTGCTAGGGCTCGTAGGTGGGGGGAAAAGCGGGACTTGTATCGCCGGTTTGGGAGTGGGAGCGGATGCAGTACTCGGAAGGCCCGTGGTTATTGGATTTGGCGGACTTTTCTGTTGACAATTAGCAAGCGTTTGGCTTAACATTCTGTTTCAGCTTTGGTGGTGTAGGTAGTAACTACAATCCGGTGTACAGGGGTCCGCGCATGACCTTTCGAATCGGGGAAAAGGTTGTCTACCCCAATCAGGGCGTCGGAACTATCGAGAACATCACCACCCGGCCTTCCGGAGCTCAATTCGAGCGCTTCTATCTTCTGCGGCTCTCCTACGGCAGCATGACCGTCATGGTCCCCTTCTCACACGTCAGCGAGGTGGGACTGCGCCGGGTGACGACGAACGGCGAGGTGGGCAAGGTCCTGCTTTTTCTGGCAACCAACGGTTGCCACCGCTGCCAGGACTGGAAGGACCGGTTCAAGGAGAACTCCGAGAAGATGCGGAGCGGGAGCCTGCTGGAGATCGCCGAAGTGATGAAGAGCCTGCTGATCCTGCAACGGGAGAAGCCGCTCTCGTTCCGGGAGAAGAAGATGCTGGACCGGGCCCGGCAGATGCTGATCTCGGAGCTTTCCATCTCGCGGTCCGTGCCCAGCCAGGAGGCGGCGGACCTGCTGGGGCGCGCGCTGGCCAAAGCGTCACTGTCGCTGCCGGCCCCGCTGTAGGAACGCCCCGCCGCCGGGCGGTCTACAATGGGACCGTATGGAGCTCAAGGGCAAGCGAGTCGCGATCCTGGTGGACAACCTGTACCAGGAGATGGAAGTCTGGTATCCGCTCTACCGGTTTCGCGAAGCGGGAGCGGAAGTGATCGCGGTGGGCGTACGGAGGGGCGAGACTTACACCAGCAAGTTCGGCTACCCGATCCAGTGCGACAAATCGTACGATGAGGCGGGCGGGGAGGAGTTCGATGGAGTTGTGATCCCCGGCGGGTTCGCGCCGGACTTCATCCGCCGCTATCCCAAGGCCAACCAGTTGGTGAAGGACCTGGACGCCCAAGGGAGACTGGTGGCGGCCATCTGCCACGGGTTGTGGGTACCCTGCTCGGCCGGGATTCTGCGCGGGCGGAGAGCCACCTGCTTTTTCGCCATCAAGGACGACGTCGTCAACGCCGGGGCGCTATACGAGGACTCCGAGGTGGTGGTGGACCGCAACCTGGTGACGTCGCGGAAGCCGGACGATTTGCCGGCGTTCTGCCGGGCGGCGATTCAGGTTCTGGCGGGCGGTGCGGCGAAGTAGATGAAGCCGGCGCCGGCGGTGGCGGCCAGCGGCCTGCGCAAGTGCTACGGCGAGGTCGAAGCGGTGCGCGGCATCGACTTCGAGGTTCGCGCGGGCGAGGTGTTCGGGCTGCTGGGCCCCAACGGAGCCGGCAAAACCACGACGGTCGAGATCCTGGAAGGGCTGCGCCCGCGCACTTCGGGCGAGGTCCTGGTGCTGGGCTGCGATCCGGATATCCAGGTGAACTCGCTCAAGCAGCGGATCGGGGTGTGCCTGCAATCCACCTGCCT
>CAYOTD010000593.1:0-3629 GCA_964406685.1 uncultured Solibacteraceae bacterium
GATTCCCAACCAGTTCGGCGGCAACGAGAATCTGGAGGCCCTCGAGTTCCTGAAGCGCTTCAACGAGTTGGCCCACCAGGTTCCCGGCGCCGTGACCATCGCCGAAGAGTCCACCGCGTTCCCCGGCGTGTCACGGCCGGTGTATCTCAACGGCCTGGGTTTCACGATGAAGTGGAACATGGGCTGGATGCACGACATGCTCGCCTACTTCGCCCACGAGCCGGTTCAC
Organism: uncultured Solibacteraceae bacterium; assembly: GCA_964406685.1. Taxonomy (GTDB): domain Bacteria; phylum Acidobacteriota; class Terriglobia; order Bryobacterales; family Bryobacteraceae; genus JACQZT01. Next base: position 230 of record CAYOTD010000593.1, read on the forward strand.
CGCAAGTACCACCACCAGAACATCACCTTCAGTCTGCTGTATGCCTTCACCGAGAACTTCGTGCTTCCGATTTCGCATGACGAGGTGGTCCACGGGAAACGGTCTCTTCTGGGCCGGATGCCGGGCGACGAGTGGCAGCGCTTCGCCAGCGTCCGCGCCTTTCTGGCTTTCATGTACGGGCACCCCGGCAAGAAACTGCTATTCATGGGCCAGGAGATCGGGCAGTACGAAGAGTGGAACTCGGCTGGCGGCGTGCGCTGGGAGTTGACCGAATTCCCCATCCACAGCGGGCTTCAAACGCTGGTCCGGGAACTGAATCGGCTGTATCGCGAAAACCCGGCGCTCCACCAGGTGGATTTCCACTACTCCGGATTCGAGTGGGTGGACTTCCACGACGTCGAGCACTCCATCGTCTCGTTCCTGCGCCGCGCCGAGAATCCGGCCGACTACCTGCTCTTCGTCTGTAATTTCACTCCCGTACCGCGGCACGGCTACAGGATCGGCGTCCCTGAACCGGGCTTCTTCCAGGAAGTGCTGAACACCGACGCCGCGATGTTCGGCGGCTCGAACGTGGGCAACGGCGGCCTGGTCTCCTCTGAGGACCAGCCCATGCACGGGCAACCGCAGTCGGTCTCGATCACGCTGCCTCCGCTGGCGGTGGTGTCGTTCCGCCCGCGGCGGTGAGATAGGCCAAGAACAGGAACTTCCTACTCGCCGAAGCGTTCCTCTCTCCACGGGTCGCCGTGCATGTGGTAGCCGTTCCGCTCCCAGAAGCCGGCCCGGTCGCGGTCAAGGAACTCAATGGCTCTCAACCACTTAGCGCTCTTCCACGCATACAGTTGCGGAACGATGAGGCGCGCCGGGCCACCGTGCTCGATGGTGAGCGGCTCACCGTCGTGCGAAATGGCCACTAGCGCGTCCTCGGCCAGGAAGTCCCCCAGCGGGAGGTTGGTCGTCCAGCCGCCGTCGTAGCCGTGTGCTAGGGCAAACCGCGCCTCGGGCGGAAGTCCCCCGGCGCGAGCCACGATTTCCCGTGTCGACACTCCCTCCCAGACGTTGCCCAGACGCGACCAGCGGGTGACGCAGTGGAAATCGGCGAAGACCTTAACGCAGGGGAGGGCGAGGAACTCCTCCCACCTCCATTCGATCCGGTCGCCAACCCGTAACTTCCATCGGCTCATATCGATAGCGGGAGGACCGCCAGCGTCGAGCACGGGCCACCTGCGGGTTTCCGACTGCCCCGGCGGGATCCGGTTGGCGCGGCGCGTGTCCGGGCTGATGATCATGTCGCCCATCGTAGTGTTTGATGCAGGTGGCGCGTTCTTGGATTGAGAACTGGCGAGCCGTTGGCCCACTTACTTGTGTGTTGCGCCGATGCCTGATGTGTGCGTTCGCGCTCAGTCTGTGCGCCGCCGACAAAGGCAGCCGGGCCGACTATGTCGGCGGCACGCTGTCCGCGATCCCAAATGACACCGAGGGCCGCCTGTCCACCGCCGACGCGGCGAACTTCGAGTTCCGGACCCGGCCGGCCATGATTCGGGTGCCGTATGAACGGATCAATCTGCTTGAGTACGGGCAGGATGCCAGCCGCCGGTACGCCATGGCGGTGCTGATTTCGCCGGTGCTGCTGTTGAGCAAGAAGCGCGCGCACTTTCTCACGGTCGGCTATATGGACGACGAGGGGCGGCAGCAGGCCATGGTGTTGCGCCTCGAGAAAGGGAACGTGCGCGCGGTGCTGGCGAGCATGGAGGCGCGGACCGGACGCAAGGTCCAATACCTGGGCGATGAGGCGCGCCGGAGTGGCGGAGGCTGAGAATGGTCGGATTGTTCCTTGCGATGGCGCTGGCGCAGGTGCCGGTGGATGCCGAACGGGAAACGCTGCCCCAACTGCTGGAGATCCGGCGCGTCTTTGTGGAGCGCCTCTCGGGCGGGGAGACCGCGGTCCAGATGCGCGACATGATCATCTCCAGCCTTCAGCGCGCCAGGCTGTTCGTGGTGACCGAGAACCCGGAGCGGGCCGACGCCGTGCTGAAGGGTTCGGCCGAGGATCTGGTGTTCACCGACTCGTATCAGTCGAGTGACCGCATCGACGCCCGCGCCACGGTGAACAACCCGCTTTCCTCGAGCAGCAGTTCCTCCAGCCGGCGGAACTACGCCAGCGTGGGCGTGGGCGACAGCGAGTCAACGAACATCCACCAGCGCAAGCACGAAGCCGTGGCCGCCGTCCGCTTGGTGAACAAGGACGGCGACGTCATCTGGTCGACGACACAGGAGAGCCTGGGAGCGAAGTTCAAAGGCTCGAGCGCGGATGTGGCCGACAAGATCACCAAGCAGCTTCAGGCCGATTACGAGCGTGCGCGCAAGATGCGCTCAACCGCCGATGCGAACCCGCTTAAGCGCTGAGGTCTCCCCGGCTACGATCGTCACCGCCGATTTCGGAACGCCGTAGTGTTTCGCCAAAAATGCGCGCAACTCGGCATTCGCCTTTCCCTTCTCCGGCACGGCGGCAATCTTCACCTTGAGCGTGCCGTCGGCCATCGGGCCCACGATCTCGTTGCGCGAGCTCTTGGGGACTACTTTGACTCTAAGCTCCACGTGAGGATCTCGCCGCTGGGCACGGCCGCGGCCGGTTTCACGCTCCAGAACGAAGCACCGGGGCGATAGTCGCGGCCCAGGAAATAGAGCTTGCCGATCTGCTCGATGCGGCACGCGCCGGTCTGGATCTTCTCCCGTGTCAGGCACTCGAAGCCGAACTCAGCGATGCGGCCGGGGGTGGTTCCGGGTGGCAGTTCGATGGTCGAGGTGACCCAGCCGCCGCGCTCGATGCCGTTCTCAATCTTCCCCAGGTGGGACACACGCCAGCGCCGCTCGCCTTTCAGCCGCGCCAGAAACGCCGAGCGTGAATCGCGGTTGTCGATGAGCGCCTCGATGTAGAGGTAACTGCGCGGGTCGCCGATCTTCTCGCCGTCCATCGTGCCGAAGGGCCGGATCTTCCCTTCCCGCTCCATCTCCTGCGCCGCTACGCGCCAGGTGATCGGGTTGTCGTTCATGACCTTCTCGCGCGCGGCGGCGGAGAGGTCGGCCAGGATCGGGGCGAGTTGGTACCGGATGGGAGACGAGCCGTCGGGCACAACCATGTTGTTGTCGGTGACCGGCATCAGGATGGGATGCGCGCCCAGGCGCGCGCCGCGGTACTCGACCTCCTTGTGGCCCTTTGTCTGGATGGTGGCGCGCGCCGGCCGGCCGGCGGCGTCGAGCCAGACGCGGTAGACATATTCGATGTCGGTGGTCCGTCCCCAGCGAGCCATCAGGGCGCGAGTGGGAGTGCCGCCGTCCTCATTCGAGAAGATCACACTGTATTGGAGCAGGGCCTGGCCGTCCTCAGTCAGCCGCTCGCAGT
>CAYOTD010000594.1:0-3616 GCA_964406685.1 uncultured Solibacteraceae bacterium
AGGGCAGGAGACGGCGAGCACGTCGGCGCCGGTGGCCGCGGCCTCCTTTACGCGGCGTTCCGAGAGCCGCTCCATGCCGCGCGATTTGAAGTAGGTGTCCAGCCACATCCCTCCGCCACCCCCGCCGCAGCAGATCGAGTTGACCCGGTTGTGGGTCATCTCGACAAGCTGGACACCGGGGATGGCCTTCAGTAGCGCGCGCGGTTCCTCGTAGAATTCGTTCTGCCGGCCCAGGCAGCAGGAGTCGTGGTAGGTCACCTTGCAGTCTACCCGGCGCTTCAGCAAGGGCTTCAGCCGGTCCAGGTAGCGGGCCAGAAACGGCGTGGTATGGTCCAGTTCGTAGTTGAAGCCTATGTTGATGTAACGGCACTTGAAGGCGTTGTGGGCGTGGGGGCAGGAGGTGACAATCCGGTTGAAGCGGTACTTCTGAAAAACCGCCATGTTGTAGTCCATCAGAGTCTCAAACAGTCCCGGCTCCCACGTCAGCCGCCCGCACTCGCCGGCGCACTTCTCTTCGTTGCCGAGAATGGCGAAGTCGATGCCCAAGGCGTGGAACAGCCGGGCCGTCGCGCGGCTACAGTCCTGCCCGCGGGGATAGTACGACGTGTAGCATTCAACAAACCAGAGCACGTCGGCCGGACGGGGATCCTCCTGCAAGATCCGGACGGGGACGCCGGCGGTGCGGACCCAGGCGGCGCGCTTGCGCGAGGATTCGCCCATGGGGTTGCCGTAGCGCAGCGTGTTCTGGAGCGCCTTCTGAAGCTCGGCCGGTAATTCGGGCTGATGCAAAAGCGCTTGCTCCTTCATCAGCGGCAGCAGCACCTCGGTCAGCCGGATATCGCGCGGGCATTTGACCATGCAGGCATAGCAGGCCACGCAGGCCAGCAGGCTCTCGCTTTCAAGGACCTTGTCGATCATCCCGGCGCGCAGCATGTTGATCATGCGGCGCGGCGGGTAGGCCATCACGTCCCCGTAAGGGCAGGTGCCGGCACAGACGCCGCACTGGATACAGGTGAGAATGCGCCGCCCTTCCGGAAACTCGAACAGGTTGTCCAGGGTCATCACCGCCGTCGAAGGCGGCATGGGGCAAATAGTCGACACCCCCATTGCAGTTCCTCCCGCCCGCCGCGGCGCCGGGGCTATCGCGGCTGGAGTTCCACGCTGTAGTTGCTCGTGATATTTGCCGCCAGCCGTCGGAGAAGCTCCGCCGTCCGGCATAACTCGTCGGTCGCTACGGGTAAGAAGATCTCTTCGATGCGCCGGCGGCGAGCTTCCTCCATGGCTGCCAGCAGCCGGCGTCCGGTTTCGGTGAGTGTCAATACGCTGGCGCGCCGGTCGGACTTCGCGTCCGACCGGTGCAGCAGATGGCGCCGCACCAGCTTGTCCACTGCCTTGCTGGCGGCCGGATTGCTGACGCCGAGGATGGCCGCCGCGTCGCCGATGGTGCGTCCTTCGGCGGAGGCGACGTGTTCGAGTACTCTGAGTTGTGAGCGGGTGATTCGGCCTCGGGATACCTGACAGAGAGGTTCGTCTTCCAGAACCCTGCCCGCCGCCGCCGCGAAGGCGGCGACGGAACCCAGGAAACCACGGACTGTCTCGGCTTCGATCAAGGTAACCGCCGGAATCAAGACTCCTGCTTCTCAGGAGCATGGATCGAAGTTACCAGCCGCGGGCGGGCGCGATACCCGCCCGTATAACCAGATTCAAGTTAAACCCGATTGATCGTCAATTCAAGCACTTTTTCGAGTTGGAGGGCTTTTTACTGTGTTTTCTGTATTCCGACCTAAGCAGGACCGGCTGGACATAGAATCGAGGAAGGGCATGCCCAGCTACTTCATCCAGAACTTCGGCTGCCGGGCCACGCAGGCCGACGGCGCCGCCATTGAAGCCGGACTGGCGAATCACGGCTATGAAATCGCGGAATCACTCGAATCCGCCGATCTCGTCGTCTTGAACTCCTGTACGGTGACTTCGGCCGCCGACGACGATTTACGGCAAGCCGTCCGGCGTGCCCGGCGCCAGAACCCTGCGGCGCGGATTCTGGTCACCGGCTGCTATGCCCAGCGCGCTCCCCTAGAGGTGGCGGCGATGCCGGGTGTGGACTGGGTGGTCGGCAACACACACAAGATGCTGATTCCGGCTCTGGTCAGCCGCGATCCGGCGCCCTACCACGGCGAGATCTTCGTCGGCGACATCCTGGCCCAGCAGGAGTTCCTCGCCGCCCCCGTCGTGGACGCCTCCGGCGACCGCACCCGCCCCAACCTGAAAATCCAGGACGGCTGCAACAACCGCTGCACCTTCTGCATCATCCCGTCGGTCCGCGGCCGGAGCAGGAGCGCGAAAGCGGACGAAGTCGTCGAGCAGGTGCGCGGGCTGGCCGCCCGGTACCGCGAAGTCGTCCTGAGCGGGGTCAACCTCGGCCGCTGGGGGCGGGAGGCCGGCACGGGGATCCGGCTGGCCGGGCTGCTGCGGCGGCTGCTCGCCGAAACCGATATCGAACGGATTCGTCTGAGTTCGGTCGAGCCGATGGACTTAAGCGACGACCTGCTGGGGCTGATGGCCTCTTCCCCCCGGATCGCGCGCCACGTCCACGCGCCGCTCCAGTCCGGCTCGGACGCCGTCCTGCGGCGGATGCGCCGCTGGTACCGCGCCCGGCACTACGCCGGCCGGATTCTCCAGGCGCGCCAGTGGATGCCGGAAGCCGCCATCGGCGCGGACGTGATGGTCGGGTTTCCGGGGGAGACCGGCGAGGAGTTCGACGAGACCCGGCGGCTGATCGAGTCCCTTCCTTTTACTTATCTGCACGTCTTCACTTACTCGGAACGCCCGGGGACCCCGGCCGCGGCGATGCCCGGCCGCGTGCCCATTCCGCTGCGGAAGCGGCGCAACCGCGTCCTGCGCGAGCTGGCCGCGGCCAAAAACCTCGAATTCCGCCGCCGCATGATCGGCCGCACTTTGTCCGTGGTGACCCTCGAGCAGGCAGGCGTGGCCTTGAGCGATAACTACCTCAAAGTGGACCTCGCCGCCCCGCGCGAGCCCAACCGGATCGTCGACGTAGCCATCGGTGCGCTCAGCCCCGCCGGCCTGCGCGAACGGAATCCGTTGGCCCTGCTATGATTTGAGCCGGGCGCGGTTCCACTCGTTGAGAGCGTCGATCAGCGCCTGCACGTTGGCGCGCGGCATCCCCGGACTGCTCCCCCCGCCCACCGAAAGCATCAGTGGCCGCCCCTCCGCCTTCGCCAGCACGTCGAGGGCGGCGGCGCGAACCTCCTCGGGCGACCCGTTCGCCGCCAGCTCGAGCGGAGCCACGTTCCCCATCAGGCAGAGCTTCCCCTGGGTGGCGGCGAAGGCGTCCGCCACCGCAAAGCGGTGGCTCCAGTTCAGCACGTCGATGCCGAGCCCCGGAAGCTCCGCCGCGAAGGGCTTGATGTTGGCGTCGTTGTGATAGACCTTCACCCACTCCGCCGGAAACGCGTCGAAGATCCACTTCAGGTACGGATGCGCGAACTCCATGTACAGCCGCCGCGAAAGCAGGCCGGGCACGTCGTCCAGAATGAGGATGCCTTCCACGCTGTCGCCGATGGTCTCGCACTGGGCGTTGAGCCACCGGATCACC
>CAYOTD010000595.1:0-3605 GCA_964406685.1 uncultured Solibacteraceae bacterium
AAGATCGGTTTGGGTGCCGACTCCTTCAACTCGATCCCCAGTTCGTGGTAACCCCGGCTCACGTACCGGCAAAAACGCACCAGCCCGCCCATGAACATCGCCGGGCGACCGGGTGGCGAGATCTCCACCTCAATGGGTTCGCCCTGACCAAACACCCGCCGCACCAGTACGCCCAACCCTGTCCGCGACAGGTTCCGCGTTCGGCCGGATAACTCCGACACCGTCGAGTAGCCCGCTGGCAAAAACCGGACCACACAACCACACCGAAACGGATGACGCGGATACCGCCTCTGGCACACCCAGTAGTTGTCTTCCGCCTCGTGCTCCTGCCGCTGCTGGGCTCTCATGTCCAACTCGTTGAGCACATCGTCAAGAGCCTGCTTGTCCATCACTTGTGTTGCCATCGCTGAACCCCTCAGGCTCAAGCCGATACACATCACGCGTATCGGCTGTCGGAATCCACCCCTTCGCCCGCGTCTAGGGAGGATACCCACCCCACACGTCAGCAAATACTCACCCCAAACATGCAAAACGAATCGCCCCGAGTCAAAGAGATTGCTGCAATCAGGCTCATCTGCATCGGCGAAGGCTTTAACCGACAAGGGGCACACCCCGAGGTTCTATGCCGATCACGCATGCCCGATAACAGGCCAGCCCGATATGAAGTGCCGCCGGGAGGACCGCGTCAACGATGAGGCTTCCCGCCCGCAAACGGTCACGCACCAGCCGCCGATCCACGCGGCATATCGGGCCCGACCCTCACGCCACATAGAAACCGGGACGCCTCGCTCAACCGCCGGCATCACGTCCTGAGCCCATCGCCGCCGCACAACATCATCGACGCATTTACATTCAGTTACCTCAGTGATAATGTTACCCTGCCGCGAGCAGCCCCAGCACGCCTCAGGTCTCTCGCGACACGGAGGCAAGAGACATGTACCGGGCCACAACACCATCCATCGGCTTGGCCGCAGGGCTCGCCTTGTGGGCGGCCGGCTGCACGGGAATGGATTTCGGCGGTGAGATCCGCGTCCCCGGCAGCCAAACCCACGTTCTCGCCGAGGGCGAATCCCACCCATCCCCCATCCTGCTGCCCGGCGAAAGACTCTTTAACATCCATCAGACGGCAGGAAGCCGCACTCCCGGACCGGAAGGCACCGCCCGAGAAGACGCCGCCGCCACGAACGACGGGTCCGCCTTCTGCCTGGCCGAGGCGACCAACGGCGGCTCCGCCAATGCCGAGTTCAAGATCGGCCATCGCATCGAGAATCGAACCGGGCAGGCCCTCACCGCTGAGATCCAGGTCGAGTTCGACCTTGACTATACGGTGACCGCGTCCGCTGAGCCGGCAGCTCAGACCCTCGCCACAGCCAATCTGCACCTGGCGGTCCTCGACGCCCGCAACCGCCCCGTAGCCAGCTCGGCGATCGTCCAACTCACCAGCGACATGGCCAGCACCCAGGCCTCTATGAGCCATCGACATCGGCTTCACGCGGTCATCGAGCCGCCGCAGCGATGCGCGAATGTTCTGCTCTACGGCAAAGTCATCGGCACCGCCGCCGCTGAGCAGCAGGCCTCCGCACGCGTCGAGATCAAGAACCTCCGCGTGCGCATAGACTGCTCGCCCGTACCCCCAGCTTCCGCACCGGCCGCCCAACCATGAACGATCAAGAACCCTACTCGTGCGCCGCAATCATCTTGGTCGGAGTAGGAATCATGGTTTCCCATGACCCCCTCCACGGATCCCAGCGAGCGGAATTACCGCACTGGGCTCTTGCCTCAGGTGATGACGCCCATGCGGCGCAAGGGATAAGGATGACAGATGTGGGCAGGAGGCAGCCACAACTCGATGAGTCGTCGCATCCGCTCCCAGGAGACGCGGCCCGTTTGACTACGTCGCGACAGCGCGCGTTGCCAGAGCCAGCTTACCCGGTAGCGGAACACGGACAGCGCCCGGCCATTCATGGGCACGCCGTAGTATCGGAGGTGCCCGCCGACCACCGAACGCAGCCACTGCCCCACTACAGGAATCGGGTCGTGCCAGCAATGCCGAAGCTCGGCCTTCACCTCGTTCAGCTTCGCCTGCAACCTTTTGCGCATCGTCTGCCGAAGCACCGTGAATCGTCCGTTCCTCTTCTTCCCGCAGATATGCGTGAAGCCGAGGAAGTTGAACGTCTCGGGCTTGCCTCGACCGTCCCGTCGCCGGTTTTCGTCCGCGAACGGACCGAACTCCAGCAGCCGGGTCTTGTCGGGGTGCAGTTCCAGGTGAAACTTGCGGAATCGCTCCCGCAGCTCTCCCAGGAACCGCTCGGCCTCCGATTTGTGCTGGAATCCAACGATGAAGTCATCCGCGTAACGCACGACGATCACGTCGCCCCGCGCCTGCGTCGTCCTCCACCATTGGACCCAAAGGTCGAACGCGTAGTGCAGGTAGATGTTCGCCAGCAGCGGCGACGCACTGCCGCCCTGAGGCGTTCCCTCCACGCTACGGGTTCGCGTCCCGTCCTCCAGCACGCCGGCGTTCAGCCATCTCTGGATGAGTCGCACGACGCGCCGGTCTCCCACGCGGTGCTCAACGAACTTCACCAGCCAGTCGTGGTCGATGGCGTCGAAAAAGCCACGAACGTCTGCGTCGAGCACCCAGTTCACCTTCTTCGTCAGCAGTCCCGTGTACAGGGCGTCCAGCGCCTTGTGCTGGTGCCGCCCGGGTCGGAACCCGTACGAGAAGCCCAGGAAGTCGGTCTCGTAGATGGCGTTCAACACCTCCACCGTGGCCCGCTGGACGAGCTTGTCTTCCAGCACGGGCACGCCGAGCGGCCGTTGCCGCCCGTCGGGCTTGGGGATGTACACCCTGCGGACCGGCTTGGCCCGGTACGCTCCCCGCTTGAGCCGTCCGGAGAGATCGAGGAGGTTCTCCTCCAGGGTCTCGCCGTAGACTCGCCACGTCTCCCCGTCCACACCCGGCGCGGCATCCCGCTTGAGGCTGAAGTACGCCTCCCGGAGTGTGTCCAGGTTATAAATGTGGTGCAGGAGCGCGGTGAACCGCATCTTCTTATCCTTCCTTGCCGCCTGACGTATCCGCTCCAACGCACTGGGCAGGCCGTCCGAGCGGGTGTAGGTACTTCCCCTTGGCTGTGTCGGCGGTTTCCCGCGGCGTGCCCGTTTAGGGTTCTCCATGTCCGTCTCCTTTCCCCGGCACGGTGTCCGGGACCTGTTTTGCTGGGGCGGATTCCCTTTGGCCAGGCCCCTTCCCTCCATCCCCTCCGCGACCGGTTGCCCGGTGTTGTTCGGGGACTTCGCAGGTACTACGGGCCTGTCCGACTTCCCGTGTCCGTTCATCATCGGCGTGTGTCCTTGGACTTCCCGACACGGCCCGCAACGCCATCCGCTGCGGGCGGACACGGGATCTCCCGGTTCTCGCGCGAGGTGCTTCCGTACATGCTCGGGGTCTCTGACCGCGCGGGGTTCCCAGGCGTCTCGCGATATCGACGCCTGGGATGTGGCCTTCCGCCTTCTCCTACGGCGTCGGCACCCCGGAGGGAAGTCCTTTCGCGGCTCAATACCCGGCCTGCACGTTCCCCTGTCAACGCTTCGCCCCTGCCCTC
>CAYOTD010000596.1:0-3594 GCA_964406685.1 uncultured Solibacteraceae bacterium
GCTTCCTCGAAGTTTACCGTCATGATTTTGCCGGTGGATTTCTCCCGGACGCGGATGATTCCCTTCCGTTCGTCCACGCCCAGCACTTCGATGTCGGGATTGGTCGCGGCAATCAGCTTGGAGACCGCCAGGGCGGGATTGCTTCGCATCAGTGCCGGATCGAGTCCGGCCTGCTTGACCTTGTTCCAGACCAGGAACCCTCCCACCACGACCACCAGCACGATGAGCATGAGAAAAGCCCCCACGCCGACCGCGACCCAAACCCAGGGGCTGGTCTTCTTCTTCAGGGGCGGCCCTTGCTGGGGGTATTGATACGGCCCGGGCGGGGGCGGCGTCCCCTGCGGGGGATACTGGTATGGCCCGGGCGGGGGCGGCGGGTAATTGCTTGACATCTGACTCCTCCTGATCTGGAATGATACGCCAACCGCGCCCGGTCTGCCGCGACCCGGTCTTACGCTTCGCCCAGCCGGTCCAGATCGGCTCTATCCTGCGCTCGCCCGGCCGCACGCTTGTTCTTGAGGAAAGCCGCCCGGCCGATGAAACTCACCGGCACGCCGTCGATTTCCGCCGGCACGCGCCCGGCCCACGCTTCGTCGAATTCCACTCCGCTGATCGAGGTCAGCAGGTCGATCCGGTTCGGCGGAAGACCAAGCTGGACCACCCGGCCGGACTCGAGGAAATCGCTCGCGGCCAAGCCGAGCGAGGCGAAACCAAAGTCGGCCAGGCAGCGCTCGATCCGGGAGGCGTTGTCCGCGGAACACCGCACGAGGATGTCGATGTCCCCCGTGTAGCGCGGCACGCCATGAAAGGCAAGCGCGTAACCGCCTACAACGAGGTACTCAACCCGGTGAGAGTTGAGCAATCCGATAAACTCTCGCAAATCCTTGTGAAGCCGCATCGGCGCCCGCGTTGACCGCCTCGATCAATTGAAGCAGAATCTCAAGCCGCTCGGCGGGAGAGAGCCGGCGATAGTACTCCCGCGTGGCTTGCTCCGCCTCTTCGTGAGTAGCGAACCGGACGGCCACCGGATCCATCTCTTTTATTCTACCCCTCGCCTTCCTCGGAAGGTCTCCGGCTTGTGAAACCGGAACCGGATGTGTTCTACTTTTTGCATGAAACCGCATCTTCTCCTTTGCGTTGTCCTGCTGGCTCTGCTGGCGTGTCCTCTGCCGGCGCAGGTCAAAGTGACGCAGCGAACCGACCGGATCGTGATTGACATCGACGGCAAGCCCTTCAGCGAGTTCTTCATCGGAGCCGACACGATGAAGCCGTACCTGCACCCGCTGCGCTCGGCCTCGGGCAAGATCGTGACGCGACGATACCCGATGGAGGCGGTCGAGGGCGAAAGCAAGGACCATCCGCATCACCGCGGGCTGTGGTTCACACACGGCAACGTGAACGGCTACGACTTCTGGGCCAATGAGACCGTCCAGAGGGGCTCCACCAAGATGGGCAAGGGCCGGATCGTCGTCAGGAAGGTGCTGGATGCGAAGAGCGGCAAGAAATCTGGGTCCCTCAAAGCGGCCTTCGACTGGCAGACGCCGGAGGGCAAGACCCTGCTTACCGAGAACCGCGAGATGGTCTTCTACCCGGACCCCAAGCTTCGCACGATCGATCTCGACATCCGCCTGACCGCGGTGGACAAGACGACCTTCGCGGATACCAAGGAAGGATGCTTTGCCATCCGCCTGGCTTCAACGCTGGAGCCCAAACGCGGCGCGAAGATGGTCGCCTCCGACGGCCAGGAAGGCGAGAAGCTGATCTGGGGTAAGCCGTTCCCCTGGGTCGATTACTCCGGCGAGGTGGAAGGTGAGCCCCTCGGCATCGCCATCCTGGACCACCCCACCAGCCACCGCCATCCGACCTACTGGCACGCGCGCGCCTACGGCCTGTTCGCCGCCAACGTCTGGGGTCTGCACGATTTCGTCGACAAAACCAAGGACGGCAGCGAAACGCTGGAGCCCGGCCAGACCATCCGCTTCCGCTACCGCGTCGTGATCCACCCCGGCAACGCCGAGTCGGCCGGCCTCGCCGCCATCTACAAGAAGTACGCGGCGATGAAATGAGCGGATCGCAGCCATATTTATGGTAGGATGAAAGGATGCGGACTACGGTCGACATCCCCGATCCGCTCTACCGGAAGCTGAAGGCGCGGGCGGCCCGGGACGGCTGTTCGGTGAAGGAACTCCTGCTGCGGGGGGCGGAGCGGCAGATGACGTCGAAAGCCCCGGCACGAAGCCGGGTCGCCCATCCGATCGTGCCATCGAAGCATCCCGGCACGCTTCACATCACCAACGAAGAGATCTATGAGATCGTTCCTTTTCCCTGATGTGAATGTCTGGCTGGCGCTGACCGCGTCGCTCCATTCTCACCACCGGACGGCGGTTCTGTGGTTGGAGTCCCAGAGAGACGCCCGCCTGTACTTCTGCCGCTTCACTCAGATCAGCCTGCTTCGCCTGCTCACCACCGCGCAAATCATGGGCGAGGAGGTTATGCGGCAACGCGACGCTTGGGCGGCCTATCGGAGGTGGAGGCGAGATGACCGCATCGGATTTTATGCCGAACCGGAAGGGCCGGAATTGGAGCAGCAGTTTCGAGCCCTGAGTTCAGGTCCTCATTCCTCACCCAAGTTGTGGGCCGACTCCTACGTGGCGGCCTTTGCATCGGTGGCTGGCCTGACGCTGGTCACATTCGACCGCGCACTCGGGACATTGGCCCCCGGCCCCTCGCTGCTGCTGGAGTGATTCCGTTCAATCCGGCAACGCCAGCAGGTACGAGGTGATGCGCTCCATCTCCTCTGGCTTGAAACGGTAGGGCGGCATCACGCTGCCGGGCGAGGTTCCCGACGCCGAAAAGCTCAAACTCGTCCAGGAAAAGCTGGAAGCCGGGCACCCCGGCGCGGAGAGAATCTGGCAGAGCATGGGCATCTTTTTGGGTTACGCCCTGGCCCATTACGCTGAATTCTACGAGATGAAGCACGTCTTGATCCTCGGACGCTGCACTTCCGGCCGGGGCGGCAGCCTGATCCTCGAGAACGCGCTGCAGGTGCTGCAGGGCGAGTTTCCCGAGTTGGCCGCCCGCCTGAACGTGCAACTGCCCGACGAAAAAAGCCGCCGCGTCGGCCAATCCATCGCCGCGGCCAGCCTACCGGAGATACGCCGATGAAATTAAGCCTGCCAAGTGCTGAGATTTATGTGCCCGACGGCCTGGACGTGGCCGCCGCCCTGCGCCGAACCACCCATATGGCCATCGCCGCTCACCAGGACGACATCGAGATCATGGCCGCCTCGCCGATCCTGGAATGCTTCCAGCAAGACGACCGCTGGTTCACCGGCGTGGTAGTGAGCGATGGGCGCGGCTCCCCGCGCGACAGCCTGTACAAAGACTACACCGACGACGAGATGCACGTGGTGCGGGTAAAGGAGCAAAAGAAAGCCGCGGTGATCGGCGAATACGCCGCCCAGGCGCTCCTCGATCACCCCAGCACGGCCATCAAAGACCCGGCGGACCGCGCCGTCGTCGAGGACCTCGTGGCGCTGCTGCGCGCCGCCCGGCCCCAGTACGTCTACACCCACAACCTGGCCGACAAGCACG
>CAYOTD010000597.1:0-3583 GCA_964406685.1 uncultured Solibacteraceae bacterium
GGCAGGGAGCGATCCTCAACCAGGATGGCAGCCTGAACGGGACTGGGAATCCCGCCGAGGGCGAGAGCGTCGTCATGCTCTACGCCACCGGCATGGGCCGGACCGAACCGGAAAGCGCTGACGGAGCGATCCCCATAGAAACGCTGCCAAAGCCCGTCCTGCCGGTGTCGGTGCTGATCGGGAGCACGGAAGCGGAAGTGCTCTACGCGGGGGCCGCGCCGTACCTGGTCTCCGGCGCGATGCAGGTGAACGCGCGCATCCCGGGTAACCTGATTCCCGGAAGTTACCTGCTTACCCTGCGCATCGGCCGCTTCTCCAGCCCGCGCGGCATCATCATCGCCGTGAAGTAGAGTTAGACGATTCTCCCAGTCCGGCAGCGGCGCAAGCCGCTGTGCCAGAATCAAGCGATGAGCGCACGGTGTTCCTGTTCCCTCGCTGCCGCGGTAATGGCGCTGCTGGTTCCGTCCGCCGCAAGGGGTTCTCTCTATACAGTCCCGACTAGCCTGCGATTCACGGATGCCAACGGAAAAGTACTGGCGCCACAGACGGTCAATATGTATAGATACGACTCACGACAGGCGCCCTTCACCGCTTCCGCTTCCGCACACTGGATCTCGGTTCAGCCTACTTCGGGAATCCTTGGGGGAGGCAGTCCCGATGTCCTCACGGTCACCGTGAACCCCGCCGGTCTTCCGGCCGGAACCTACTATGGCTCCATTGTGGTCAGCCTCCAGGCGGAGAGAGCCACCGTCGACGTAAGCCTCGTCGTAGGGAGCGGAGGCGCCGGGATCGGCTTGGGCGGCGGGCTGTCCGGCTCGCAGTGGGTGACGGCGAACGCCATGAGCGAGCCGGTCACCAAAGTGGCAGGTGTGTCGGGAGACGAGTATCTGGAGGCCACTGCCCGGGTGCGGACCTTCAGCGGCGGCAACTGGTTGAGCGTCGCGCCGCTCAAGGGCTTGAGCGGTGGCACCGCGACACGCCCGGTCCCGAGCCTGGATTGGACGGTCGCGTATGCGGCCCTGACGATGGACGCCACGGGGGTCCCAGTCGGCCGTCACTTCGGCAGCGTTGAACTCGACACCAAGCTCGGAGCCCTCATCATTCCGGTGACCTTCAACGTCGCGAGAACCGGCCCCGGCGACATCAAGGTGTCGGCGAAGTCGCTCGACTTCCCCGGAAAGGAAGGCGGAGCAACCGCCTTGAAGCAGAGCCTGGAGGTGACCAGCCCGGCCGGATCCACACGGTTCACGGTCCGGCATCCCTCGGACAGGCCCTGGCTCACCGTTTCGCAGTCGAGTCCCCAGACGCCCGCCAAACTTGAGGTGACCGTGGACCCGGCGGAGTTGGCCCCCGGCGTTCACTCGGCGGTCATGACCATTCTGGGTTCGGACGGGTACTCGCAGCAAACCGTGCAGGTCAACCTCGCCGTGCCCGCCAGGCACTTGCGGGTAACGCCGGGGTCTCTGGAGTTCACCGCCGCCCCCGGCGCGGCCGCTCCGCCGCAGACCTTCGCGGTCTCCGGCAGCGAAGGGGGGCCGAAGGAGTTCACCACCTGGATCTCGACCGATTCCGGGGGCCCATGGCTAAATGCCTCACCGGATTCCGGCACGACTCCCGGCAGGATCAAGGTGACTGCGAGCGCGGCCGGGCTCGCCTCGGGTATCTACACAGGAACGGTCCTGATCGATACGGAAGGCGGCCCGGCCCGAATCCCGGTGCGGCTCACCGTGCCGCCCGGTGCGAACCCCGCCGCGGTGTCCGGGCCCCCGGCCGCGGAGGAGGCGAGCGGCGCCACTTTCATCCCGGCCGGCGTCGGCGCGGCCGGGTCCATCTCGGTCGGCCCGGATGCGCTTCAGTTCTCGGGCGTCACCGGCGGCGACGTCCCGCGGACGCAGCAGGTTCTGCTGAAAACCTCCGGCAATTCGGCGGAGTTCGCCACCTCCGTTTCGCCGGCCTGGCTCTCCGTCGCGCCGCCGTCGGGGACGATCACGCCGGCCCGTCCAGCAACCCTTACCGTCTACGCAGACCCGCTCAAGCTTCCGGCAGGAACCCATTCCGGTTCCATCATAATCAGCGGCGGCGGCGGAGCGGTCACCGTCCCGGTCACATTCACCGTGGGCGGAGCCGGTGGGGAGATCGGCGCGGGCGGCGGGTTGACGGCTTCACCGGCCTCGGTGATAGTGAGCGCGCCGCCATCTTCGGCCCCCCCCGTTCAGGAGCATGTCGTGCTCTCCAGTGACGGGGCGCTGCCTTTCACTGCATTCCCGGCAACCGCGACCGGCGGCGATTGGTTGAGCGTGACCCAGGCCCGGGGTACCGCGCCCACGACACTGCACATTCAGGCCCGCTGTCTACAGGGGAGAAGTCTCTCGGGCAGCGTCGTCGTCAGCACGGCGCGCGGAGTTCTTCTTATCCCGGTCACGTGCAGCGACGGCACGACCGCCGGCCCTGGCGGCGTCCACGTCTCGCCCACTCTGCTGGAGTTCAGCGAAAGCGAACGCTATACAGTGCCATGGGTGCGGAGTTTCCATGTGACCAGCGTAACGGGTCAACCAATGGCATTCACGGCCAAAACCAATAGCGGCGCGACCGGCGTCTCGCTTTCCCGCACAAGTGGAACCACTCCCGCGACCATAGACGTGACGGTGAACCCGTCGGAACTTCCCAACGACTTCTACGGCAGCACGATCACCATCGAAACCTCCGACGGCCTCCCGCAATACGTACGTTTCACGGCGCCGGGGGACTGGCAGCATTGGGCCTGGGGTCCGGGCTCGATGGAGTTCACCGCCGCGGCGGGCGGCATAGCCCCCGCGCAGACGCTGATGGCGATGGACAACAATCTGAAACCGTTCGTCTTCTCGGTCTGGACCTCCGTTTCCTCGGAGAATTCGTGGCTGAGCGCCACGCCGAGTTCCAGCGTGAGTCCCGGCCCGGTGAGGGTGACGGCGATCGCGGCGGGGCTTTCGCCGGGAACCTACCGCGGGAAGATCCTGATCCTCCTGGACAACCGTGAGCATCAGATCCCGGTGACGTTCACCGTAACGCGGACGGCGAACGCGACCGTGGCGCCGGAGTCGCTCGCGTTTGAGGCGGTGGCCGGCGCCACAACCGTCCCGGCCAAGACGCTGGATGTCGGCATCTCCTTCGGAACAGTGCAGTTCACCGCGGAGGCCGCCACTTCGTCGGGCGGCCGCTGGCTCCAGGTGACGCCCGCCAGCGGCATGACGCCAGGCAAAGTGACGGTTACTGTTAACCCCGCCGGTCTGCTCGCGGGCACTTACAGCGGCACCCTCACCGTGGATGTGGCGGGAGCCACCAACAGCCCTCGCAAGGTCGCAGTAACGCTAACCATTGCGCCGTTGCCGCCGGCGATTACGACCGTTCTCAACGCCGCGGCCGGCGCCGCCGGCTCCCTGTCGGCAGGCACGATCGGCTCGATCTACGGCCGCGACCTGGGACCCGAGGCCGCGGTCTTCCCGCAAGTCACCGCGGGCGGCCTTTCGCCCGGGCCGGTGGGCCAGGTGCGCGTGCTTGTCGACGACATCCCGGCGGTGATTCTCTACGCGCAGGCCCGGCAGGT
>CAYOTD010000598.1:0-3581 GCA_964406685.1 uncultured Solibacteraceae bacterium
GAAATCCGGCATGCCCAACCCGATATCGGCCGAGATCACCCCGACGAGCGTGACGTTCGGGATGTCGTGTCCCTTGGCGATCATCTGCGTGCCGACCAGGATATCGAAGTTGCCCTCCCGGAATCCCTCCAGGATCGTCTCATACTGCCGCTTGCCTGTGACGGTATCGCGGTCCATGCGGGCGATGCGCGCCGTGGGCAGCTCGCGGTGCAGTTCCTCTTCCACCTTCTCCGAGCCCGTCCCCAGAAAGTAAACGTACTCGCTGTCGCATTTGGGACACCGCCCCGGCACGCGCTCGGCGTAGCCGCAGTAGTGGCACAGCATGCGCCGGTCGCGGCGGTGATAGGTGAGCGTGACGGCGCAGTTGACGCACTCCAGCCGGTGCCCGCAGGCGCGGCAGGCGAACACGGTTGAGAATCCCCGGCGGTTGAGCAACAGCATCGTCTGCTCGCCGTTGTCCAGCCTTCCGCGGATGGCGTCCAGCAGGCGCCGCGAGAAGACCGCCTGCTTGCGCGTCTCCAGAAACTCGACGCGCATGTCCACCACCTCGACTTCCGGCATGGGGCGCCGCTCGATGCGCTCCGGCAGCTCGAGCAGCTCGTACTTGCCCTTCTCGGCGTTGTACCGGCTCTCCAGGCTGGGCGTGGCCGACCCCAGCACGACCACCGCGCCCGCCGCCTGCGCCCGCACGATGGCCGTGTCGCGCCCGTGGTAGCGCGGCGTCTCCTCCTGCTTATAGCTGTTATCGTGCTCCTCGTCGATGACGATCAGCCCCAGCTCGCGCACCGGCGCGAACACCCCGGAGCGCGTGCCCACCACCACGCCCGCCGCACCCGACTGGATGCGACGCCACTCCCCGGCGCGCTCCACGTCGGTGAAGGCGGAATGCAGGATCGCCACCCGGTCCCCGAAGCGGTGGAAGAACTGCCCGGCCACGGCGGGGGTGAGCGCGATCTCGGGCACCAGCAGCATGGCCCCGCGCCCCAGGGCGAGCGTGGCTTCGATGGCCCGCAGGTAGACCTCGGTCTTCCCCGACCCCGTCACCCCGTGCAGCAGGAACGTGCGGAACTGGCGCGCCTCGATGGCCGCGCGGATGCGGTCGAAGGCCTCCTGCTGGCTGGGGTTCAGCACGTGCGGATCGCGCCCCGCCTGCGTGCCCCATGCCGGCAGCTCCGTCCTCAGGGTAAGAAAACCCTTGCGCGCCAGCGACCGCGCCGCCTGGCTGGCGCCTTCCACGGCGGATTCCAGGTCCTTCAGGTTGTGCGAGCCGGGATGCAGTTCCAGGAACGCCGCCAGCTCGCGCTCGCGCTTCGTCAGCTTGGCGTCGGCGGGACGGCCCTTGAACTCGACCCGCAGCCGCCCCGAAGCCGCGCGCGCCGGGTCGCGGTCGGCGTCGAGATCCTCCACTCGCACCAGGCCCTTCCTCTCCAGCGACCGCAGCGCGCGGTCGGCCAGCGGCAGCTTGGCCTTCAGATACCCGGCCGACAGCGGCCGCGTTTCCAGCAGCCGCAGCAGCGCCACCATCGGATCGTCGTCTGAGGCGCCCAGCAGGAGCTGCCGCGCGGCGTCGCGGCCGGCATCGGTCAGCTCGTAGGTCTTGGTCCGCCGGATCTCGCCGCCCAGCGGCGTCATCGACCGCAGCACCTCGCCCAGCGGTGCGCAGTAGTAACCCGCCACCCACCGCGCCAACGCCATGGCCTCGGGGCCGATCACCGGCTCCTCATCCAGCAGCCGGAAGACCTCGCGCGCCGGCACGTCGGGCGGCTCCGAGTGGCAGCGCAACACCACCCCGGTCAGCTTCCGCATCCCGAACGGCACCGTCACGCGGCTGCCCGGCTGCACCCGGTGCCGCAGCGTCTCGGCCAGCGCGTAGGTGAACGGCTGGTCGAGGGGCACCGGCAGGCAGACGTCGCAGTAGAGCGGGCTCATGGCGCGCGGTCCTCCCTATCGTAACGTCGCCCGTGGGGCGCCTGCTATAGTGAGGCTTGTGACCCGATCCCGATTGCTGGCCGCCTTGGCGGTGTTGATTGCGCTGGGCTGCCTGCTTTACTTCTACGCCCCCGCGCGTTTGGCCGCCTTCGTCCTCATCGGACGAAGCCCCGAGTGCCCGTTCTCACAGGCCGTCCAAAGCGCCGCCGGGCTCCAACGCCAGATCCAGCTCAAGGACCAGATCCTCGCCGCCAGCCGCGAAGTCGAGACGGACCCCGCCGGCTACCACCTCTGGGAAACCCCCCACGGCCGCTTCTGGATGCCCGCCGGCAGCGACTACGTGCTGCCCTTCAACCTGGCCGAGCAGGCGCGCAAGATCTACGGCACCGGCCCCACGGCCGTCAAGCCGGGTGACATCGTTCTCGATTGCGGCGCCAACGTCGGCGTCTACGTCCGCGACGCTCTGGACGCCGGCGCGAAACTGGTAGTGGCCATCGAGCCCGCGCCCGAAAACGTCGAGTGCCTGCGCCGCAACTTCGCCGCCGAGGCCGCCGCCGGCCGCGTCATCGTTTACCCCAAGGGCGTCTGGAACAAGGACGACTTGCTGACGCTGAACGTGGACCCGAACAACTCCGCCGCCGACAGCTTCCTCATCCAGCGCGAAGGCTCTCGCACCGTCCACAAGGTGCCGCTCACCACCATCGACAAGCTCGCGGCCGAGCTCAAGCTCGACCGCATCGACCTGATCAAGATGGACATTGAGGGGGCCGAGCCCAACGCCCTGGAGGGCGCCGCGGAAACCCTGAGGCGCTTCAAACCCCGCCTGACGATCTCGGCCTACCACGCCCCCGACCACCCCCGGCTGATCCCGGAGAAGATCCGCTCCCTGCGCGCGGACTACCAGATGGAGTGCGGCCCCTGCGCCGAAGCCAACTGGGGCGTGCGCCCGGATATCCTATACTTTTTCTGATACTTAGGCGGGAACCAACAAAAAACCGGTGGGCACTCGGAGGATGATGCCCACCGGCTAGCTCACACCTCCGTGGCAGGAGGGATTCTGAGCTGAAACCGCTTGAGGAATAAGGACAGGAACGCGCTCATCCTATAAGACGACGCTACCTTGACGGAAGTTTCAGGATTGGGTCGCCAATAGTACTGCGTAGTAGACCATCAGCGCGCAGACTACCGCCGCCGCCGCCCACAGGACCACGGTCGTCGTCCGGCTGGGGACGATCTCGGCCGGCAACCGGCGATGGCGCAGGAACAGGGCCGCCCCCGCGATCACCGGCAGCATCAGCGCCTGGGCCACCCCGCCGGCCTTCACCATGTTTACCGGCGATTGCACCAGCAGGAACAGAACCGCGGATGCCGTCGGCAGAATGGCGACAAAGATCTTGCGCCAGCGCAGCCGCGATTTGTAGTCGCCCGCCTGGTACGCCCCCAGCAACCGCACCATGTCGGCGAACACGCGGGACTCCGACGCCGTGGCGGCGAAGATGGTCCCATACAGCGTCGCCACCGCGCCCAGGTAGAACAGCCACAGCGACCACCCGCCCAGGGTCTCGGTGTACATCTTCGACAGCACCATGACCATGTCCTTGGCCGCGGGCACCAGGCCCTGGCCGTGCAGGATGCCCGCGCCCAACAGGTAG
>CAYOTD010000599.1:0-3342 GCA_964406685.1 uncultured Solibacteraceae bacterium
TTGACCCCGCACCTCGCCGCCGACGAAGACGGAATCGGCGCGCACCTCGCCGTGAACGGCCGCGCCCGACTCGACCGTGAACTCCCCCTTGACGTTGACGTTTCCCTTGAAACGGCCGGCCACCCGGACGTTTCCGGTTCCTTCGATCTTCCCCTCGATGGTCAACCCGGACGACAGAACGGACTCGGCGACTCTTCCGGGCGCCGACGTCTTCGGAGGCTCCTCAGCGCGCCGCGGCGGAGTGGGTGGCACCGACGTTCCCAGGTCCTGGGACGGTCCGCTCTTCGGCTCGGGTTGCGGGCCGGGTTCGTCTTTTCGCGGGGTTTGGGTAAATAACGCCATGTCTGAGCCCTCCAAATGAGAGTCCGCGTTCGCCACTCGGTCTACACGCTACGCCGAAAATCCCCGCAGACACAAGCCGAGGACTGTCTGGACATACCAGCCCCCACCGCGTCTGCGGTGATTCGCACAACGGCAGCTTTCGTGCCGACAGGAATCGCCCTGGAAGATATGGGGTCACACCAGAGAAAACAAAGAGTTATGGGATTGCCGTACCGCAGTGGAAGCGGAAAAAAAGTTCCGAGCGGCAATTCGTACCAGGTAAGAGTTACACGCGCGCCGCACCGAGTCATCGCAGTTGTGGCCGCGAGCACTAAGCGCCGCGCACGCCTCGGACGGTCTGGGCGATCTTCCGGATGTGGTCCGGCGTGCTTCCGCAGCACGCCCCCACGATGCGCGCGCCGGCGGCCACGATTGCCGGGAAGGCAGCAGCCATGTCCTCCGGGGTCAAATCATAGACGGTCTTGTCGCCGACAACCTTTGGAATTCCGGCGTTGGGGTATGCCGCCAAGAACCCCGGGGTGGCCTTCCGCATCTCCGCCAGGATCGCCGGCACGCGGGCGGGACCCCCATCGCCGCAGTTGCACCCGACAATATCCGCGCCCGCCTCGACCAGCCTCGCGGCGGCGTCGCCCGGGCTCGTCCCCCACATCGTCCGGTCCACTCCTCTGGCCTGGTTATACTGGAAGGTCATGCTGCACATGACCGGGAGCCCGGCAGCATCCCTGGCCGCTTTGATGGCCAAAACCGCCTCGTCCGGTATCATCATGGTCTCGATGGCGAAGAGGTCAACGCCCCCCGCAGCCAGCGCCAGCGCCTGTTCGCGGAAGCTTTCGTAGAAGAGGTCGGCGGGCGTGTCGCCGAGCGGCTCGAATGTGTCCGGCAGGTGACCGGTGGGGCCGATGGATCCGGCCACGTACCTGCCGGGCGGGCAGACGCCCCGCGCCAGATGCGCCGCCCGTTCGTTCAGCTCGCGGCAGCGCTCCTCCAGGCCGAAGGCCTTCAGCTTCAAGCGCGTCCCGCCAAAGCTGTTGGTCTCCACCATGTCGCTACCGGCGTCGAAGTAGGCCCGGTGAATGGACTGCAGGACATCCGGGCGCTCGGCATTCCACAGCTCGGGACAGGCTCCGGGCGCCAGCCCCGCCTGGAAGAGCATGGTCCCCATGGCGCCGTCGAATACGAGGACGTCCGACTTCAACCGCTCGAGCAGACTCTCTTGAGTCCCCATGTGCCCTCCGATCCCTCCGACACCGGGTCGCTACTCCAGCCGATCCGGCAACTGAAGCTCCTTGGCCAACTGCCTGAGCTGCTCCGCGAGGGCGGGGTTCACCGGAATCCCCTTCTCCAGCCGCTCCCGGATCTTGTAGAACTCCATCTCGCCGGGAAGCCAGATGCGGTCCACACCCTCCATGCGCTCTGATTCGCGGATCTCGCGGATCACCCGGTCCATCTCGTTCTTGAACGCGTCCGCGGGTTGGAAGTTGTCCACGCGCATCGCCAGGACCATGTGGCCGCTGTTGTTCTTGGCGGCGAAATCCTGCGTGAAGTCCACAACATTGCGGCCGAACGCCGCCCCGTTCAGGACGCCGGCCAGCATGCCGATCACCACGTTCAACCCGTACCCCTTGTAACCCCCGATCGGCAGCAGGAAGCCTTCCGAGGCGCGTTTCGGGTCCGTCAGGGGCTGCCCTTTTCGGTCGATCATCCATCCGATGGGCATGGTTTCCCCCTTCTGGGCGGCCAGCTTCACCTTGCCCGCCGCCGCCACCGTCGTCGCGATGTCCAGCGCGATGGGCGGCTCCGTCCCGGCAGGGATGGCGACGGAGAGGGGATTCGTCCCCAGGATGCGCTCGACGCCTCCCCAGGGCGGCATATGGTTCCCGTTCGCCACCGTCATGTACATGCCAAGCATGTCATGCGCCACCGGCATCGTCGAGTAGACCGCGGCGCACCCGGCATGATTGCCGTTGAAGGTGCCGACCCACGCCAGGCCGACCTCCGCGGCTTTCTTGATCGCCAGCTGCGTGGCGTAGGTCATCACCACCTGCCCCATGGCGTTGTCGCCGTCCACGAGCGCCGTCACCGCGTTTTCCCGCACTGGGCGCACCTTCGGGCGCAGGTTGATCCCGCCGGCGCGAATCCGCTGACAGTAGTGGGGCAGCCGGAATATCCCGTGCGTGTCCACGCCGCGGAGATCGGATTCCGTCATCCGGGCGGCGCAGGTCGCCGCGTCGGCCTCGGGAAGCCCCAGGGCTCCAAGCACACTCGCAATGAACGCTTCCAATCGCTTGACCGCAAATGCCTGTACTGTCCCCGCAGATGCCATATCCCGCCTCCTGGCCAAATTCACCGGTACTCGCGCGATCCTAAGCGCCGGATCTACCGCACGGGGCTGCACCATATCACCCTTGTGTGCTTATACCAGATGGCGGTTTCTCCCGCAATCCACGAAGTCGATCCGTCAGAATGGCGTTCCGCCCCCGACGGAAACACTTGCCGCGCACGGTTGGAGATACATTGAAACCGTCACAGCCTAAGATAGGTGCCAAGTTGTTGATCAACCCGGGGCCACACAGGCTGCTCAAAAGGGCCCAGATACAAGGCGCCGCACCGGGTACCCATCCGCCAGGATGGGTGCAGGCGCGAGGCGTACTTACCACGTACGCCGCAGCGCCGCGGGAGTGCGGCAACGCCGTAGATGGGTCCTTTTCAGCAGCCGGTCACAGGATGTTGGCGGCAAGTTCCGCCAGCTCCGACCGTTCGCCCTTCTGGAGCTCGATGTGTGCGGCGATGGGGAGGGTGCGAAACTTGCTGACCACGTAGTTGAACCCGTTGCTGGAGGAATCCACGTAGGGGTTGTCGATCTGGTACGGGTCGCCCGTGAGGACGATCTTGGTCCCGTGCCCGACGCGGGTGATGATGGTCTTGACTTCGAGGGGTGTGAGATTCTGCGCCTCGTCGATCACGATGAACTGGTTGGCGATGTTGCGCCCACGGATGTAG
>CAYOTD010000599.1:3352-3567 GCA_964406685.1 uncultured Solibacteraceae bacterium
CCGCAGCAGGTCCCCCGCCCGTCGCTGGTCGTGCCCCATGTTCAGATCGCCAAGCATCTCGAGGGCGTCGTAGATCGGCTGCATCCAGGGCTCCAGCTTCTCGTCGAGAGAACCGGGCAGAAAGCCCAGCTCCCGGCCCATGGGAATCGTCGGGCGGGCCACGACCAGCCGGCGATAGTCCCGGTCCTGGACGGTCTTCTTCAGGGCGGCCGCCA
>CAYOTD010000600.1:0-3559 GCA_964406685.1 uncultured Solibacteraceae bacterium
AGCGCCGCCAGGGTGGCGGCGATGCGGTTCTGCGTTACCGCGTCCGTGTTCTTGCGCTCGCCGAGGGGCTGCGTGTCCGGTCCCATTGAGGCCAGCCAGGTGTACTTGGAATCCGGGAGCTTCCTGCCGTGGCTTTTCCATTCCACGGGCGCGTTGCCGCGGCCGTGGTCGCAGGCGAACAGCAGGGTTGTCGTGCCGCGATACTGCGGCATCGACTGGGCCGTGGTCCAGATCTCCTTCAGAAACTGATCCGAACGCCGCGCCGCGCGCATGTACACGGGGTAGCGGCCATCATGGGCCCACTCGTCGGTCTCGCCGAGAGAGAGGAACAGCACCCGTGGGGTGTGCAGCTTGAGGTACTCGATCGCGGTGTGGAAGGTGAATACGTCCAGCGGTTCTCCGTCCCAGAACATGCTCTCGACCTTCAGGCGGTTCAGGAAGTGGATGCGGGGTGTCACCGGAGGAGCGGTCAGCGGGTCGTAGCCGGCGTTGACCAGCATCCCGGAGCGGGCCGCGTTCAGGATGAAGGGGAACAGGTCCCAGGCGCCGAAGGCGGCCACCTTGCCGCGGAAGGCGGGTTTGGCGTGCAGCCACTCCAGGACGTTGAGGTTGGGGTTCGGGATCTTGTCGTTGCTGTCCACGCGCGGGTCGGCCACGCCGCACAGGGTCTCGCTGTAGCCGGGGTAGGAGAAGTTCAGCCCGTTGGTGACGAACATGGACGAGCCTTCGGCGCGGTTGCCGAAGATCTGTCCCCTGGGAACCATCTCCTTCCACAGGAACGGCAGCAGCAGTTCGCGCCGGGCCTGGGGTGTGTCGCGCCAGTACTGGCGCTTGAACGCGTCCAGGTCGGAGACGCCGTTTTCCTTGGTCATCAACGCGGCGTCGGCGCCGGCGAACACCTCCTGCCAGCGGAGCCCGTCCACCATGACGAAGATGACGTTGCGGGTCTTGCGCGCCGTGGGAGCGGCCACGGCGGAGGCGGCCAGCATGCGGCCGAAGTCGCGGCGGGTGATCGGGTCTATCATCCAGACGATGATAGCGCGGCGGCATGCCGCGAGCCGATCATGGGTACAGGCCGCGGAGTCTGGTGGCTTCCACCACACGCTGGATGGCCACGATGTTGGCGGCGGTGCGCATGCTGACTTTGCGCTCCAGATGCACGTCGAGCACCTGGCTGAAACTGCGATGCATGATGGTTTCCAGCCGGGTGTTCACTTCCTGCAAGTCCCAGCAGAGATGCTGCTCGTTCTGCACCCACTCGAAATAGGAGACGGTGACGCCGCCGGCGTTGCAGAGAATGTCGGGAATGACGAAGACGCCCTTCTTCTCCAGGATGGCGTCGGCCTCGGGAGTCAGCGGGCCGTTGGCCGCCTCGGCTACCATCCGCGCCTGGATGGCGGGAGCGTTCGCCCCGGTGATCATGTTCTCCATGGCGGAGGGGACCAGGATGTCGCAGGCCAGCCCCAGCATCTCGTCCGGCGTGACAGGCTCGGATTCGGGGAATCCCGCCACGCTTCCCGTATGCTCCTTGTACTGAATGAGCTTGGCGATGTGCAAGCCGTCCTTCTTGTGGACGCAGCCGCGGGAATCGCTGACCGCGATCACATCGGCCTGGGCGCTGTCGAGCAGTTGGGCCACCACGGAACCGGCGTTGCCGAATCCCTGCACGACAACCTTGGCTCCTTTGATCTGCATCCGGAGGTGCGGGCAAGCGCACTCGATGGTGTTGAAGACGCCTCGCCCGGTGGCTTCGTTCCGGCCGAGGGAGCCGCCGAGGCTGATGGGCTTGCCGGTCACCACGCCCGGCACCAGGTGGCCGCGGGTCATGCTGTAGGTGTCCATGATCCACGCCATGATCTGCGGGTTGGTGTAGACGTCGGGGGCGGGGATGTCCTGACCGGGACCGATGATGGGCAGGATGGCGTGCGTGTAGCGCCGGGTCAGCCTTTCGATCTCCTTGATGGACATCATCTTCGGATTGCAGGTGACGCCTCCCTTCCCGCCGCCGAACGGGATGTTCACAACGGCGCACTTCCATGTCATCCACATGGCGAGGGCTTTCACTTCGTCCAGGGTGACGTTGGGGTGGTAGCGTATGCCACCTTTGGCGGGTCCGCGGGAGGTGTTGTGCTGGATGCGGAACCCTTCGAAGCAGTGCACGCTGCCATCGTCCATCAGGACCGGGACACTGACGATGAGGACGCGCTCCGGATTGCGAACCGAGTTGCGGTCGTCATGGTTGAGATCCAGGGCGTCGGCGGCTTTTTCGAAGTTCTGGAGCGCAAGCTCGTACGGGGACTTGGCTCCGGCTTCCGTAGGGATTAACAAGAGGGTGTTCTCCTTCGTGGCGCACGTACGGGGTGCGATATCACTCGTTCGAAATATAGCAGGAATGCGGGCCGGAAACGGCTCTGCGTGGGCGTCAGCCTCAGCTCAGGCGGGCACGGACCTTGTCGCTCAGGGCCTTGCCGTCGACGCGCTTGCCGGCGAGTTTGGCCTGCGCCGCTTTCATGACGACGCCCATCTGTTTGAGCGAGGTGACGCCGGTTTCGGCGAGGGCCGCCTGAATGGCCGCCTCCATCTCTTCGGGTGTGGGAGCGGCAGGCAGGTAGGTCTCGACCACCTTGATCTCGGCCTCTTCCTTTTCGGCGAGGTCGGGGCGGTTGCCCTTACGGAACATCTCGATCGAGTCCCGCCGCTGCTTGATCAGCGTGTTGAGCACCTGCATTTCAGCGGCCTCGTCGAGCGGCTTCATCGCGTCGACCTCGGTCTTTTTGAGCGCGGTCTTGATCATCCGCAGGGCGCTGAGCCGGGCCTCGTCCCGGGCCTTCATCGCTTCGGCCATCTCTCGTTGAATTCGGTCCAGCAATGCCATGATGTTTGATATTCTAGAGAACTTGTTCCGGCCGTGCACACGGCCCGGTAGGGAGGAAGCCAAGTGAAAGTCCTGGTAGCGGAATCGATGGCGGCGGCGGGTGTGGCGCAACTTAAGGCGCAGGCGGGCTGGGAGGTGGTGGTTTCCAACCCCAAGGAGTACGCCGCGCACCTGGCCGACTGCGAGGTTCTGTTCGTGCGCAGCGCGGTGAAGGTAACCAAAGACGTGCTGGCGCAGGCGCCCAAGCTGAAGGTGATCGGCCGGGCGGGGGTCGGCGTGGACAACGTGGACCTGCCCGCAGCCACCGCGGCCGGCGTCCTGGTGATGAACACCCCCGGCGGCAACGCGGTGTCGGTGGCCGAGCACACCATGGCGCTGATGCTGGCCATGGCGCGCTCGATTCCGCAGGCCAGCGTCTCGACCAAGGCCGGCAAGTGGGAAAAGAAGAAGCTGATGGGCCGGGAATTGCGCGGCAAGCTGGGCTCGATCGGCCGCGAGGTGGTGCTGCGGGCGCGCGCCTTCGAAATGCGTGTTCTGGCCGCCGATCCCTACGTCAGCTCGCAGACGGCGGCCGACCTGGGAGTGGAACTGGTGGGCGCCGACGAGCTGTTGGCCGCCAGCGACTACATCACGCTCCACACCGCGCTGACCCCGGAAACGCGCGGCCTGCTCAACCGGGAGGCC
>CAYOTD010000601.1:0-3558 GCA_964406685.1 uncultured Solibacteraceae bacterium
CTCGACCACGATCAACAGTCGCGGGGAAAGCTACCGGCTCAAGGGCCACCGGCGTGCCGGGCTGCTGACGCGGCCCGAGGGGCAGCCGCCAGCGCTGCCGGCTGTCGCCCCAAACAGTCGTGCGAAGCGGAACCATTCGTAAGGAGTTTTCTAAGGCGTCGCGAGATCTATCCGTCCGATGTGGGTGGGGCTGCGCGCCAAGGCAAAGCCTTGGCGCGCCCCGCAATCCGATCGGTCGCGCGTTGGCCAGCGTTGCGGTTGGGGGCAGCGGGCTCGAACGAAAACGGGGAACGCAGCCAGGCCGTGTCCCCCGTCCCATCATCCACGATGAGTCTCGAGTCGGCTATTCCTTGGCGGGTTGGTCTCCACCAGAGCCTGCCTCCGCTTCACCGGCCGATCACCATGCTGTACCGATCGGCCGAAACCGTCAACCACCACCCTGCTGGGGGTGGGGGGCGACCGGCGAAATGGGGAAATTTCAGCCGGCGTTGACAAGGGCCGGCTCTTCGAACTCCGCGCTGACTGGTTCAACGCCTTCAACCGCGTGCAGTTGAGTACGCCCGTCACCGATCTGACCAGCGCCAATTTCGGGCGCATCACCACCCAGAAATCCCTCCGCGCGATCCCGATTGGCCTGCGTTTCGGTTTCTGGGCGCCCCTATTCGGGCTCTCCTCGGAAGTAGGCGATAGTCTCTCGCAGCCCCTCCTCCAACCCCACGCGCGGCTCCCAGCCGAGCACGCGCCGCGCCTTGCCAATGTCCGGTTGACGGCGCTTGGGATCGTCGGCGGGCAGCGGATGGTACTCGAGCGGCGCAGCCGCGCCGGTCAGGCGCAGGATGTGCCCGGCGAACTCGTTCATCGTCATCTCGACGGGATTGCCCAGGTTGACCGGCTCGCGCTCTTCCGACGCCGCCAGGCGGATCAGGCCCTCCACCAGGTCGCTGATGTAGCAAAAGCTGCGGGTCTGTGTCCCATCGCCGAAGATTGTCAGCGGAACGCCCCGCAGGGCCTGGTCGATGAAGGCGGGCACAACCCGGCCGTCGTCCAGCTTCATGCGCGGGCCATAGGTGTTGAACACCCGCGCGATGGCTGTGCGCACCCCGTGTACGCGGTGATACGCCATGGTGAGCGCTTCGGCATAGCGCTTGCTCTCGTCGTAGCACGAACGCAGGCCCACCGGATTCACGTTGCCCCAGTAGGTCTCCGCCTGCGGATGCTCCAGCGGATCGCCGTAGCACTCCGAAGTCGAGGTCACCAGAAAGCGGGCGCCCTTGGCCCGCGCCAGTTCGAGCATCGCGCGCGTTCCCGCGGAGCCCGATTCGAGCGTCTCCAAAGGATGCGCGTAGTAGTCCTTCGGGCTGGCCAGCGATGCCAGGTGGTAGACGAAATCGACCGGGCCGTCCACGTCAAACTGGAGAGTGACATCTTGCTCGCGGAACGAGAATCGCTCGTGGCTCTCCAGGTGGGCCAGGTTGCGCCGCGATCCCGTGATCAGGTTGTCGAGCCCGAGCACGTGAGCGCCGTCTTCGATCAGTCTGTCGCAGAGATGAGAGCCTATGAAACCCGCGGCTCCGGAGATAACCACCCGAGAATTGCGCATCCACTCCCATGGTACATTCTGAAGCGGATATGTTGCGGCTCTCGACGGCGGAGACGGCGGTGTTCGCGGCGGTGTTTGCCGTCTCGGTAACGGTATTTCGCCATCGCATCCAGCCTGTTCTGCTGGCGCTGCGGCGGTCGCGCCCGGAGGCCGGCTACTCGCTGGCGCCGGTGTGGCCGCGGCTGCGCGCCTTCCTGAGCGAAGTCGTGCTGCAAACCAAGGTCATCCGGGAACGCCCGCTGCCGGGGCTCGCCCATGCCCTTGTTTTCTGGGGATTCTGCGCCTTCGTTGCGGCGACGCTGGATCACTTTTCCACCGGGCTGGGCCGGGCGATCCTCCCCCCGGAGAGCCTCTACCATTACGTGGCGGCGGCGTTCGCCGCCGCCGTGGCGGTCGCGATCACCGGCCTTGCCCTTCGCCGGTTCCTCGTGCGGCCGCCGTGGCTGGGTGCCCTGTCGCCCGAATCCGGCCTGATCGCGTTTCTCATCTTTCTCTTGATGATCACCTACCTCGCGGCGCGGTGGCTGCCGGACGACAGCTCCGCGGCGCGCCTCAACTGGTGGACCCACACCGTTGCGCTGCTGGTCTTCCTTCCGCTGATTCCTGGCACCAAGCACCTGCACCTGTTGCTGAGCCCGTTCGCGGTCTTCTTCCGCCGCGACGGCTTCAGCCGCATCCCGCCGCTGGACGGCGACGAGGATTTCGGGCTGGTCGCGGGCAAGGACCTGTCGCGCATCGACGCCCTCCAGGCCTTCTCCTGTGTGGAATGTGGCCGTTGCACCGAGCACTGCCCGGCGCATGCCACCGGCAAAGCCCTCAACCCGAAAGAGGTCATCCTCGGCCTGCGGCGCTACTTGCGCGACAACGGTCCGGGAGCGGAGGCGGCGCTGCTGAAAGAGTATGTCTCTCAGGAAGCGGTGTTCCAATGCACCACCTGCGGCGCCTGCGAGACCCAGTGTCCGGTGGGTATCCAGCACCTGCCGGTGATCGTCGGACTGCGGCGGGGTGCGGTGAACACCGGCGCCTGGGAAGACGAGCGCGGAGGAAAGCTCTTCCTCAACCTGGAGCGCTACGGCAACCCTCTCGGGCTCTCCGCCGCCGAGCGCGACAAATTCATCCGTAAGGCCGGCCTGCCGCTGTTCGACGGTTCGCAGCAGTACTGCCTGTGGCTGGGCTGCATGGGCGCCTTCGATCCGCGGGGCAGGGAAGTCGTCATGGCATTGAAACGCGTGCTCGACCACCTGGGCGTGACCTTCGGTGTCCTCAAGAAGGAGCGCTGCACCGGAGACGCCGCGCTCCGGTTGGGCAACGACCTGCTGTTCCAGCAACTCGCCGAGTTCAACCTGGGCGAGATCGCGGCGTCCAAAGTCACTCGCCTGCTCTCCCTCTGCCCGCATTGCGTGCGCACGATTCGCGAAGACTGGCGCGATTTCGGCGCGCGCCCCGCCATCGAGCACCACAGCGAGTTCCTGGCGCGGCGCGGTGTCCGCGCTCCCGGTGAAGGGAGGATCGTGTTCCATGATCCCTGCTACCTGGGCCGCTACCTGGGCATCTACGATCAACCCCGCGCGGTGGCTTCCTTTATCGAGCCGCGCCGCGCGCGGCATCGTTCCTTCTGCTGTGGAGCGGGCGGCGGGCTCACCTTTCTTGGAGAGGAACAGGGCAAGCGCGTCGGCGTCGAGCGCGCCGAAGAGCTGCTCGCCACCGGGGCCGGCGAGGTGGCCGTAGCGTGTCCATTCTGTAATACAATGCTGGCCGACGCCCTCGCCGGTTTGGGCGGGCCAAAGCCAGTGGATATCGTTGAGATTGCGGCGCGAAACCTTGGCTAACGCCACCGTTTTACATTCTTTTACATACTACGCGGCTTCTGGGTCCGTCCCTCGGGTAACGTTTCTCGCGCGCCGCACACCATATTCTCCGTAGCGATGAGACCCGCACTTCTTGGCATTCTGCTTCCG
>CAYOTD010000602.1:0-3551 GCA_964406685.1 uncultured Solibacteraceae bacterium
GGAAACGCAGCTTGAAACCGACCGGCGCCGCATCTTCCGCCGGCTGCGCAAGATCGAAGAGGATCTGGAGCGTGTCCGGGCGGGCCGGCTGGTGCACCGGGTGCAGCGGCAGACAATTCCGCTGGACACCATCGCGCTGGTCGGCTACACCAACGCCGGCAAGTCGACGCTGTTCAACCGGCTCACCGGAGCCGGCGTGCTGGTGGACGACCGCCTGTTCGCCACCCTCGACCCTACCGTGCGCGTCATCGAGCTGCCGTCCCGGCGCAAGGCGCTGGTGAGCGACACGGTGGGCTTCATCCGCAATCTGCCCACCACCCTGGTCAAGGCCTTCCGCGCCACCCTGGAGGAGGTGGCCGAGGCGTGCCTGGCGCTGCACGTGGTGGACGCCTCCTCGCCGGAAGCCGCCGAGCACACCGCGCATGTCTTCAAAGTGCTGCACGAGATCGGCGCGGCGTCGATCCCGCAGTTGATGGTGCTGAACAAGATCGACCGGCTGCCGGAGCCGGCCCGCGAGTGGGGCGCCCTTGCGCGGCGCATCACGGGCCAGACGGAAGGCGAATCCGGCCCCAGGGCGGTGGCCATCTCGGCCTCGACCGGCGCCGGGATCGACTCTCTGCTGGCCGCCATCGACGAGCTGATTCCCAGCGACGCCGTGGCCCGGACCCTGTTCCGTTTCCCTCTCGGAGCCGGGGCGGAAATCCACCTGGTTCATGAGCGCGCGCGCATCCTCGACATCCGCTACGGAGCGCGCGCCTGCGAGATCCTCGCCGAGGCGCCGGAATCCCTGCGGCTGCGGCTGCGCCGCTATGTCCGGGGGTGAGGGGACCCGGCGCCGCTGTGGAAACCGTGTGGAAATCGAGTGGATGTTGTGTGGATTCACTCCTCCGCGGGTGGATGCGCGCCACCGCTCGAATCCTCTGGTATAGTTTACTTTGGCATGAACCTGCCGAATCTCCTGACGTTGCTGCGTATCTTTTTTGTGCCGCTGCTGGTGGCGGCGCTGGTTCAGGAGAATCTCCGCTACCGTTTCAACGGCGTGGTGGTGACCAACGAACTGCTGGCGCTGGCGATCTTTCTGGCCGCCGCCGCCACCGACCTGCTGGATGGCTACCTGGCGCGGCGCTGGAAGCAGGTAACCACGGTGGGAACGCTGCTGGACCCGATCGCCGACAAGCTGCTGATCTCGGCCGCCCTGATCGCGCTGGTGCAGGTCCGCGTGGTCACGGCGTGGATGGCGATTCTCATCATCGCGCGCGAGTTCGCCGTCTCGGGGTTGCGCGCCATCGCCGCCGCGGAGGGGTACACCATCCGCGCCAGCGAACTGGGCAAGACGAAGATGATCTCACAGGTGGTGGCCGTCTCCCTGGTCCTGCTCAGCATTCGCTGGAATGAGCTCAGGACGGCGGCGACGCTCTGTCTTTGGGTGGTGGTGTTCTTCTCGTTGGTTTCGGCCCTCGGCTACGCGCACAAGTTCTGGCGTGGGATCGATGAGAAAGTGAAAATGCGCCGCCGGCGCGAGTTGCTGATGCTTGCCCGGCGCCAGAAACGCGAGGCGAAAACGCTGGCTCGCTCGCGCCGGGCCACGGCCGACTAGGACGGCCGCGGCCGAAAGGACGTCCCGTGATCCTCTTCGCTCTGACCCTGCTGGCCATGCTCCGGCCGGGTGAAGCCGCCGCCGCGCCGCCGGCCCGGCAGCTTCAACCCTACGTTTCCCCGAACCGGCTCTACGCCTTGCACAAGCCGGCGGAGTGGAAGGTTGCGGAAACCGTCCAGCCCGACTTCTTCCGGATCCTGGCGAGCTCCCCGGATGGCGCGTCGGGGGTGGATTTGGCCTGGGCGCGCGGCGGCCCGGAACGGCCCAATGTGTTGCGCTTCCTGGCGGCGTACCGCCAGACCCTCAGCCGGACTCATGCCGATGTGACCTTCACGAACGTCCGCGTCTCCCGCGACAACCTGCGGGCCGTGGCGATGATCGCCTTCCGCCGGGGAATCGAGGCGGCCAGGGGGAGATACTACTTCGAAGCGGGCCCTCGGGGGCTGGCGGCCCAGGGCTACTTCGCTCCGGAGGGCCGGCTGGGGTCCGAGCGTTCGCTTCTGCTGAACGTCATGGCGAGTCTGGCTTTCCTCAAGAACGATCCCCGGCCGGCGGCCGGAGGGGAGCCGGCCTACTATCGTCCGGCGTTGGTCGAACGGCGGGCGCCGGATGGCAGCCTCTCCATCCGGGTCCCGGCGGAGTGGAGTTTCGCCGCCGCGGGCGGCAAGGTGGTCACCGGCGCCCGCGAGGGCGGGCCCGGATTCATCTTCACCTCGCTTCAGGGGAACCCGATGGTGGGCAACGTGCCCGTCACCCAGGGCATCATCGCGTCGCGCTACCTGCCGCCGCCTCAAACCCTGGCGTGGCTGCTCCAGGCGTTCGGCCACCAGGGGGTGCGTATCGATTCGTCCTGGCCGGACCCGGGCACCACCCGCGAACTGGCGGCGCGCGTCGGGCGGCAATGCGACGTCCAGGACGTCTCCGCCCGCTGGACCCCGGCCGGCGGGATGCCGTGCACCGGCGTCTTCAAGATGATGAACACTCTGCCCTCGGTGACCGGCCTGTGGTACACCATCGTGGCGGGAGTCTGGGCCCCGGAGAAGGACGCGCCCCTGTACATGCCCGCGCTGGAAGAGGTGGCATCGTCGTTTTCCATCAACGACGCCTATGCGCGGGCCTACATCCGGGCGGGGCTGGCGCGGCTGCGCGAGTTGCAGAGGCAGACCGCCGCGGCCATCGGCGATCTGAACCGCGCCCGCGAGCAGAACCAGCGCGACTGGGAAGAGCGCCAGCGGCGCAAGGAGTTCTCCGACTCGAAGTGGGACGACTACCGCCGCGGCCGCAGCTACTGGGTGTCGGAACTGGAGGGCGGCAAGGTCTACGAAACGGATCGCTGGGGCACGCGCGACACCTCCACGGGCGATTACTATGAGGGGGGCGGCTACAAGTGGATCCACTTCGAAGGCGAGAATCCGCGCTACCCGGAGTCCATGCGGGAGGTCAGCAGCTACGAGTTGCAGCAGATGCAGGGCCGTCGCCCCTGAGGGCGGGCGTTCGGGCGGCCGCGGAATCCCCGTTCGGAAACCGGCTTATTGCCGATAATACAATCGTGTAGGCGCCATACGGCAACCGATACGGCAACCGATGAACACCCCACAATCGGACACGTCGGGTGGAGGAGACCGCAGAGCGGTGGCCGGTGGCGCGATCCTGTATTTGCTCGTCGGCGTCTTGTGGTTTCTCATTTCAGACGACGTGTTGCGGCGGGCGGGCGTGGCACCGGAGGCGATCGGCAGGTATCGGGTCTGGACGAGCGCCGCCTTCGTGGCGGTCACGGCCCTGTTGGGGTATCTGTTCCTGGCGAAGAAGCTCGGCGGCTACCGCCGCGCGCAGGAGTCCCTTTCCCAGAGTGAGCGGAAGTATCGCGAACTGCTGGAGCACGCCAACAGCATCATCCTGCACTGGACGCGCGACGGGCGGATCACCTTCCTCAACGAATTCGGCCAGCGCTTCT
>CAYOTD010000603.1:0-3547 GCA_964406685.1 uncultured Solibacteraceae bacterium
CAGCCCCCGCGCCCAACTGACCGTGTCGCCCGCCGCGATGTAGTAATCCGCCTCGCGGTCCATCAGCGCCGACAGGGCGTCCGCGTCGTTGTGAACGTCGGAGAAAACCAACAACCTCATTCCATCGATTGTAGCGGCGGCGGCGGGGGCCCGGCGCCGCCGGCAGTGCCTCGTCAGAACATGAGGCGAAGGGATAGCTGGATCTTGCGCGGGTCGCGCGTGCCGGTAAAGGCTCCAAAATTCGAGTTGATCTGCTGGCCGGCGGGGTTGAAGCGCGCCGTGGTGTCGTAGCCGTTGAACTGGGCATGGTTCCAGGCGTTGTAGAACTCGCCACGGAGCTGGAAGTAGCGATCCTCGCCGTGCCAAGGGATTCGCTTGGAAACGCTGATGTCCCAGTTGTTCCACGCCGGATTGCGCAGGATGCCGATACCCGCGTTGCCGAAGGAGCGCTGCGGGGTGCGCGCGAACGCCTCGGTGTTGAAGTTCTTGAAGAACGTCCGCTGGCTCTTGGGAAGGTTCGGATCGCCCACCACGGTGATGCGGGCGCTTTCCTGCGAGCCGGTGATGTTTTGTCCGTCCGATGTGCTGAAGCCCGGTGTGAACGGCGTCCCGGTCATGAAGGTGGTGATTCCGGAAAGCTGCCAGTTGTCGGCGACGGCGCCGATGATCCTGTTGCCGAGCCGCTTGCCGAGTCCGGGCACCTCCCAGTTGTAGTTGAACACCAGCATGTGGCGGATGTCGTAGCTCATTGGGCCATAGTTCTGCTGGCGCATGGGGAAGTAGTAGCTGACCGTGCCGAAGTCGGCGGCCGCTACGCCGAGCGACTTGGCCCAGGTGTAGGCCACACCGTACTGAAACCCGTTGGACATGCGCCGGTTCGCCGAAATCTGAAGCCCGTGGTAATTCGAGGTGCCGTCGAAAGTGCGCATGGTGATGCTGCCCATGCCGAGATACGGCCGGAGGTAGTTGTCCGGCAGCGGACTGCTGGCAGTCGTCGTATCGCGGTTGTTCGGGTCGAACTGCGCGTACATCGGAATCGAGTTGATGTTGCGCGAGATGATCAGGTGCCGCGCCAGGCTGCCCACGTAGGAAACATCGATCACCGAACGGAAACCGAGTTCGCGCTGCACGCCCAGGCTGAAGTTCATGGTCATGGGCAGAGGCTGCTCGGCGCTTTCCACCACTGTCACGCTGGGCGGGCCCACCACACCCGTGGCCTGGAGGAAGGTATCCAGGTGCCCGAACGAGACGGTGGGATTGTAGGACACCGGGGGCTGCCCCACGGTACCGGAGTAGACGTTTCCTTGCGGACGGTCATAGAAGACGCCGCCCCCCCCTCGGACCGCCGTCTTTCCGTCGGCCTTGGGATCGTACGCGAAACCGAAGCGGGGGCCCACCGAGAAGGGCGTCGTGTAGAGCCCGTCGGGCGCTCCCTTTCCTCCGATGGCCATTCCCGGCGCATAGTTGCCGGAACCCGGCACGAACAGGCCGATGTAGGTCACCGGGGCGATCGTACCGGTGCGCGGATCGATTGCCGCGCGCTTCTTGGTTGCCGGATCGATTGCCGGCCGGTACATCACCGCCGCCGTCTTCGCATCGTAGCTCGAGGGGATGAAGGTGGTCAGGTACTGCCGGATATCGTGGGTGGCGGGCGAGGAGTAGAAGCGAATGCCGAGCTCGAGGTTCAGCCGCTTGGTGGCCTTCCAGGAATCCTGGAAGTAGAACTCAGTCTGCGTATAGCGATACAGCGAATAGGTTCTCAGGCTGGCCTCGGAATAGCTGTTGAAGTAACCCAGCAGGCAGTTCGAGAAGGCGTAGTTGGAGTCGAACGGGTTGTTAGTGTTGCGAGCGAAATCGAACGAGCCGCGGGTGTTGCTGCTGCCGACCTCATCCTTCCGCATCCGTTCGACGTATAGGCCGAACTTCAGCGAGTGTGTGCCGTACACTTTGTTGAGGTTATTGACAAAGGTGAAAACCGGGTTCTCGTTGTGGTAAGGAATGTTGCCGATGCCGCCGTTGATGGCGCTCGCCACCCCGCCGAAGGTCACGTTCGGAACCGCACCGGACTCGTTCCCGCCCGGGTACCACTGGCCGATATTGCCCATCTTGCTGCGCGCGATCAGGCTGGGATCACTGGGGTCGAAGGCCTGGCCGCGCGTGCTGGCGCCCAGGGTGAACTCATAAACCAGTGTGGGACCGAAGGTCTTCGCCAGGTGGAGCAGGGCGCTGCGCCCGTGCTGCCAGCGGTAGGTGTTGTACATGTCATAGTTGTGGCTGCCCGCGGTCCAATTGCCGTAGGGCCAGTTCTCGTCGTCGTTGTCCTGGGTTCCGCGGAAGTATGCATTCAGGGTCGGACTGAAGTTGTAATCGATACGGAACAGGTCCTCGCGCCGGGGAAAGGCGCCGCTGACGTTGGCGCGGTAGTTGCGGGAGTACCGCAGCGCCGGGTCGGTCTCGGTGTAGTTGGGCAGCGGGAAGAAGTTCAGGATCGTCTGCCCCATCTTGTTAATGCGCGACGTGGGGACGATGTTACCCGGGAACTGCTGGCCGGTCGCCGGGTCCTTGATGGCGATGAGCGCTCCGTTCACGTCGAAGGTCTGCGAGAAATCGCCGTTGCGCTGGAGGGCCGTCGGGGTGGTGACGAACTGGGTGCCGGGGTAACTGCGCCGGCGGACGAACTCCTGGGACCAGAAGAAGAACAACTTGTCCTTGTTCTTGTTAAATCCCTTACCGTAAACAGGGCCGCCAATGGTGTAGCCGAAGTTCTGTATCCGCTCTACCGGCCGGACCGTATTCGTTCGGTTGCGGAAGAAGCTGTTCGCGTAGAGGCTTTCATGACGGAAGTACCAGTAGGCGCTGCCGTGGAAATCCTGCGTGCCGCTTTTGGTAACGACGTTGATCGTGCCGGCGCTGTTCCGCCCATATTCCGCCTGGTAGTTGCTGGTAAGCACCTTTACCTCGGCAACCGCGTCCATGTTGGGCTGCACGTGCGAGCCGCTGCTGGAGCCGGTGTCGGTGTTTTGCACGCCGTCGAGGGCAAAGTTGATGGAAGTGGCGCGGCCGCCGTTAATGTGCAGTCCGCCCGCACCGGGTCCTTTCGAGACGTCGCGAGACTGCATGTTCTCGTCGTAGATGCCGGGCAGCGTGGCGAGCAGCGATACGAAGTCGCGCCCGCGTATGGCCGTGTTCATCAACTGGGTGGTGGTCACCAGGCCGGCGCGCTCGCTGGAGGCCGTCTGGACCGGAGTGACTTCGGCGGTCACCTCGACCCGTTCCTGCACCTGGCCGACCTGCAAGACGATCTCGCCGAGGGAGCGGCGCTCGTTCATGGTCACGGTGACATCACGGACCTGGTAAGACCGGAAGCCGGCCACCGACACATCTACGGTGTAGGTGCCGGACAGCACGCTGGGAAACACAAAAACACCCGCTTCGTTCGAACGCATGGTCTGCGAAGCGCGGGTCTGCTGGTTGGTTAGTATCACCTGTGCGTTGGGAATCACCGCCCCGCC
Source organism: uncultured Solibacteraceae bacterium (assembly GCA_964406685.1). GTDB lineage: Bacteria > Acidobacteriota > Terriglobia > Bryobacterales > Bryobacteraceae > JACQZT01. The sequence continues at coordinate 3,513 of CAYOTD010000603.1, forward strand.
CGAGTCGGTGACGGTGCCCGTAATCACGCCGGTGA
>CAYOTD010000604.1:0-3544 GCA_964406685.1 uncultured Solibacteraceae bacterium
GCGGCCGGCAACACCTCCAGCCGGTGTCACGAAGCTAATTTGCACAGGAGTGATCTCGCTCGGTGAGATGGGGTGAGACTTGAGCCGCGGATGAACGCGGATAAGAACCAGAGTGATTTAGAGTGTTTCATCCGTGTTCATCCGCGTTCATCCGTGGCTGATGATTCCGTTGTGGGACTCGCGGCTTCCAGCCTCACCGCCCGGTAGCCTCCGGTGGCGCGGAAGTGGAAGTACAGTGCGCCGAACACCAGCGTCAGCACCGCCGGCAATGCGGCCACGTGCCGGAATGCCGCCGCTGCGCCTTCGCTGTCGTACCAGCCGCCCATCACTGGCAGAATAAAGGCTATCGAGAGGTTGCCGGCGCCGCCCAGGATCGCCAGTAGCAGCGCCCCGCCTTTGGGGAAGCGCTCCGCAGTTACCCCCAGCATCACGGGCCAGAAGAAGGCGGTTCCCAGACCGAAGAGGGTAGCCGCGCCGAAGGCGTCCAGAGGGCTGGACACGCGGCTCAGCGCCAGCAATCCGAAGGTCGAGACCACTCCCGACAGGGTCAGCAACGCCGGCGGGGAGACGCGCCGCGCCAGCCGGCCGCCGAAGAACCGGAGCAGGAACACGATGCCGGCCGTATAGACCAGGATCAGGATGCCCTGCATTCCGGCCATGCGGGTGATGAGTGAACTGACCCACTGGCCGGGACCCACCTCGGTGGCCGCGGTCAGCCACATGCACCCAAACCACACCAGGAACATCGGCCTCAGCGCCTCGCGGAACATCTCGCGCGTGGAGACTCCGGCCGCCACCCGCTCTGTCCGGGGAAACGCCTGGCCGCGCAGCAGCAACGCGAAACCCACCGCGGGCAGGAGAATGATCGCCAGCTTGATCTGCCAGCCGAGCGTCGCCACCGACACCGCGAGCCCCGGAGCGTCCAGCCCCATCAGGCGCGTGATGAGGTAGGCGGCCAGCCCGCCAGCGATCATACCTCCCGGCCACCAGGCGTGCAGTACGTTCATACGCAGGGTCTTTTCCTCCGGGTAGAGGGCCGTGCACAGTGGGTTGATAACCCCCTCGACCAAGCCCTGGCACATGCCCAGGGCCAGCATGCCGCTGTAGACCAACAGAAAGCCCGGGTCGGAGTAGAACGGATCCACCGGCGCGGCGGGACGGGGCGCCAGCAGGATCGCCGAGACCGCATAGACGTAGCCCAGAAACGCGCCGTACAGCAGCCGCCTCATGCCCAGGTAATCAACCAGCGCGCCCCCGAGAATGACAGCCAGGGTGTTCCCCCAGAAAGCCGGACCGAGCAGGATCCCGGTCTGCTGCTTGGTGATGTGAAGGTCGGCGGCCAGGGCATCCAGAATGTCGCCGCGAGCGGAGAAGGCGACCGCAGTGGTGATCAGCGCCAGGCAGGAGGCCAGAAACAGGCGTCTAGGGTTCACAGTACCGGTCATGGTTTCCTGCCATGATAGTCTTTCAGCGGGCAGGGACGGAACGGGGATTGGAGGGCCTTATAGGCCTGGCGGAACGAACAGCGAGGAGGCGAACAGGCGGCTGAAGAAGCCGGGCTTCACGCTGTTGACGCTCACCCAATGGATGCTGGCGATCTCGCCCTTGTCGGCGAAAAAGCCAACTCCGCCACGCTTCAAACGCCGGTCGTTCCAGCTATCTACGATCTGACCGTTGATCGAAGTGATGAAGCGGGATCCCTCGACGTGCACCTTTACGCGATAGGTGGTTTCATCGTAGATCGTCGGAGGGAGGGGCAGTTGGATGCGATCGTAGGTCTTTCCGTCGAGCACGACGTAACGGATGATCTCCATCCGCTGTGCCGCGCCGCTTCCGCTCACGGCCAGCTTCGACGCGTAGTAGTTGTTGACGTTGCCCGAGCGGAACGTCCAACCCATCGCCTTGCGCTCGATCCCGCCCTCGAATTCGAGCTGGTAGTCGGCCAAGTTGAGCGAGGGACGCCACAAGCGCAGTCGCCCTGGGCGGATGGCGCCGTCCCCGCGTGACCAGTCCATCGGCGTTCCGACGGCGCTCACCCATTCCCGCAGCCCGGTCCGAAAATCGTCCCGCAGGCGGACATCCTGCCAGCCGGGCAGCACGTTGCGAAGCGAACTGCCAAAACCTGACTGCGGCAAAGTGTAGTTGATGACTGCCGTGGCCACGGGCCCGCCTCCCGGAGCCGCCCACAGCAGAATCAACATGGTGAGGCAGATGAACACAGCGGCCAGCGCGCCGTTCCGCGATCCCGACCGGGTCTTTCTCGGTTCCTCCGAGTCCCTTGTGGACAGCCACAGACCGACCGGCTCCAACTCGCCCGCGTCGCGGAGTGCCCGGGCCGAACGCACGCTTGCTTTGCGGCGATGGTCGGCAGAGCAGTATTGACGATCAAGGATTGATCGCAACCAGCCGATCCGTTTTCGACAGTACTGGCAGTACACGGGGCCCACTCCCTTAGTGTCCACCCTGATGTTAACAGCGAAAACTCATAGCGCAGACGTACTAGGGGCGAAGGCAGTCCCACTTAGGGTATCCACGATTGCAGTCTAGGGTCTTACACTGTTTCTAGCCACTCTAGACTGGTCGGTAAGACATGGATAAGAACGAGCCGATTCGGGTCCCCATCACAGACGTATTCGACCTGCACAGTGTCCCGGACAGGGACGTCGAGGCGGTCGTTGAGGCTTATCTCGAAGAATCGAGGAAACTTGGTCTGACGGCTCTCCGCCTCATCCATGGCCGTGGCATAGGGGTACGGCGTGGAATCGTACGCTCGGTGTTAGCCCGTATGCCCGGGGTCCTATCCTATTCCGACGCACCGGCCGAGGCTGGAGGGTGGGGAGCAACCGTAGTGACTCTGCGCCCGCCCCAGCGGCGAGAAACTGGAACTTTTACGGCTGTGCGCGGGAAATAGCAATAGAAGCCGGCAGCGGCCAGCCAATCCAGATCATGAAAGACTCGGCCGATCTGAGCGACGCGGAGTTGTTCCAGAGGGCTACGGCCGGCAGCGACGCCGCGTTCACGGCGCTATTCCGGCGGCACCAGGGTGCGGTGTGCCGGTTCGCGCTCCGCATGAGCGGATCGGCGGATACAGCCGAAGAAGTGACGCAGGAGGCGTTTCTGCTGCTGATCCGGGACCCGGGCCGGTTTCGCCCGAGTCTCGGGACGCTACCCGCGTTTCTGCTGGGCGTGGCCCGCCATCTCGTCTTGCGGCGCCTCGATCGCCAGACAAGGCATGTGGCGCTGGAGGAGGAACCGCGGGCGCTGGAAGCCGCCAACGCGACCGGAGATCTGGAACGCCGCCACCAGATCGAGACGGTGCGGCGCGCAGTGTCGGGCCTGCCGGCGCGATATCGCGAAGTGGTGGCGCTGTGCGAGCTGGAAGAGTTGAGCTACGAGGACGCGGCGCGGGCGCTGGACTGTCCCGTGGGGACGGTTCGCTCGCGATTGAACAGGGCGCGGGCGCTGCTCAAGACGAAGTTGAAGGCGGCGCATGCGCGGACAGGGTGTGCGGTATGAGTAACGGTTTGGATCAGACGCTGGATGA
>CAYOTD010000605.1:0-3533 GCA_964406685.1 uncultured Solibacteraceae bacterium
CGCGGCTTCCGGCCCGAAGGCCACCCAGGGGGCGCTGCTGAGCCTGGACAAAGACGGCCGGCCGGCCGGCGCCTGCCCGCTCAAGCATACTCAGGTCAAGGCGGAAATCAGCGGGCCGCTGGCTCGCGTCACCGTAACCCAGGATTTCGAGAACCCGTTCCAGGACAAGATCGAAGCGGTCTACACCTTTCCGCTGCCGCCCCTGGCGGCGGTGGACGACATGACCATGCTGGTGGGCGACCGCGTCGTCCAGGGCCGCATCAAGCGCCGCGAAGAGGCGCGCGCCATCTACGAAGCGGCGCGGCAGCGGGGCCAGGTGGCGAGCCTGCTGGATCAGGAGCGTCCCAACATCTTCACCCAGCACGTGGCCAACATCCTGCCCGGGGCGAAGGTAAAGATCACCATCAGCTATGTGGAGACGATGAAATACGAGGCGGGCACCTACGAATTCAGCTTCCCGATGGTTGTGGGACCGCGGTATGTGCCCGCGGGCGTGCCCGACGCCGGGCGCATCACCCCGCCGGTGACGCCGCCGGGAACGCGCGCCGGCCACGATATCTCGCTGGAGGTCGCGCTTGACGCAGGCGTGCCGGTCGACTCGCTGTCCACGCCCACCCACGACACCGTGGTCGAACGGCCCAACGCGCACCAGGCGAACATTCGGCTGAAGGACAAGTCCGTGCTGCCCAACAAGGATTTCGTGCTGCGCTACGGGGTGTTGGGCGGCCGGATTCAGGACGCCGTGATGACCCATCGCGCCGCCCGGGGCGGATTCTTCACCCTCATCCTGACTCCGCCCGCGCGGCCGGCGGCGGAAGCCATCACACCCAAGGAGATCGTCTTCGTGCTCGACACGTCGGGGTCGATGAGCGGGTTCCCCATCGAGAAGGCCAAGGAAGCCATGCGGCTGGCCCTCGACGGCCTGAATCCGAGCGACACCTTCAACCTGATCACCTTCGCCGGTGACACGCACATTCTGTTCCCCGAGCCGGTTCCCGCCACCCCGGCGAACCTGAGCCACGCGCAGGCCTTTCTGGCCTCGCGGCGCGGTTCGGGCGGCACCGAGATGATGAAGGCCATCCGTGCGGCCCTGGACCCGTCGGATTCCCAGCGCCACATCCGCGTGGTCTGCTTCATGACGGACGGTTACGTCGGCAACGACATGGAGATCATCGGCGAGATCCAGCGCCATCCCAACGCCCGGATCTTCTCGTTCGGCATCGGCGGGTCGGTCAACCGCTTCCTGCTGGACAAGATGGCGGAGGAGGGGCGGGGCGAGGTCGAGTATGTCGCCCTGAACGACGACGGGTCGGCGGCGGCGCGCCGCTTTCACGAGCGCGTGCGCACTCCGGTGCTGACCGACATCTCGCTGGACTGGGGCGGGCTGCCGGTGGCCGACGTGCATCCGAAGCGTATTCCGGACCTGTTCGCGGCGCGCCCGCTGGTGATTCACGGACGCTATACGGGTCCTGCCCGGGGCGTCGTCCGCCTCCGGGGGCGGCAGGCGGGACGATCCTTCGCCCGCGAGATCGCCGTCGAGTTGCCCGCCACCGAGGCGCGCCACGACGTGCTGGCGACGCTGTGGGCGCGGGCGCGGGTGGAAGAGCTGATGGGCGAGGACTGGATGGGAGCCCACCGCGGCACGAGGCGCGAGGATATCCGGGAGGCCGTCGTCCGGCTTGGCCTCGACTTCCGGCTGATGACGCAATACACCTCGTTTGTCGCTGTGGAAGAGACCGTGATCACCGAGGGCGGCCAGCCGCGCCGCGTCGAGGTGCCGGTGGAGATGCCGGAAGGTGTCAGCTACGAGGGCGTCTTCGGCGAGGCGCGCGAGCAGGCCCTGGGCGTGAGCATGAAGAGCATGCTGGTGCCGGGCGCGGCCACCACCCAGGATGGCGATGGACCGGGTCGCGCGGCGGGCGGAGGCGGAGACCGTCGCCGGACCGGAATCCAAGATGCATCCGGTGATCGCCGCCCTCGCCGCGGGCAAGCTGCTCCCGCGCGAGGCGCGTTTCGTCCGCGACGGGAAGGCTGAGGTCCAGGTTTGGCTGAAGGAAGCGTCCAAAGAAGCTCTCGACGCCCTGAAGCAGGCCGGCTTCGAGCTGCTGCGGGCGCCGAGCGGAGCTGTGCCGGCGATTGGCCGCATCCGGATGGAGAAACTGGCCGCGCTGGCCGGGCTCGAGGTAGTACGGTACATTGCTCCGCTGGAGACAGCGGAAAAGCATTGACAATGGCGGGCGGCGGGTCTAGAGATGAGGTAGGGAGGCCGGCCATGCTGTCTTCCAGACTGATTGCGATGGTCGAAGACCACTGGGAATCGATCGCCGCCCGCGTGATTCAACAGATCCGGCAGGACCCGGAGTTGTTCCACCTGCGTAAGATGCCGGAGTCGGACCTGCGCGACTCGGGCCGTGAGATCAGCAAGAACCTGGGCCACTGGCTCACGGCGAGCGAACGGGAAGTCGCGCGCCGCTACGAGCAGATCGGGCGCCTGCGCTATCAGCAACTGGTGCCGCTGCACGAGAGCGTCCACGCGATTCACATCGTCAAGCAGGCCCTGCTGAGTTTCGTCCGGGACCAGGGACTCGGTCAGACGACGGTGGAGGTGTACGCCGAGGAAGAGCTCGAACACCATGTCGGGCTCTTCTTCGATTGCGTGGTGCATTGCCTGGTGCGCGGCTACGAAGACGAGATGCGCCAGGCGCTGCACCAGACGGCGGCGACGGGAAGATAGGCTGCACTCGCCAGGGGCGGGTCGTGCTACGCTTCTCTTCTGCGGAGGTCACGACCGCGCCCTATGCCGAAACGCACCATTCGCTACACGGATTTCTTTCCCCAGACCATGCGCCGCCTTGCCGAGGACGGCCTCCTGCTGGTGACCGCGGACGCCGCCGGCAAGCCCAACGTCATGACCATCGGCTGGGTCACGATCGGCCTGATCTGGGCGCGGCCCGTCATGGTCGTTCTGGTACGGCCGTCGCGGTACACCTACAGCCGGCTGGCGGAGGAGCCCGATTTCACGGTGAACGTTCCGCCGCCCGATTTGGGGGAAGCGGTGGCGCGCTGCGGCGCGGTGTCCGGGCGCGACCACGACAAGTTCGCCGAGTGCGGCCTCACCGTCACGCCCGGCCGGGAGACGCGCGCACCCATCATCGAGCAGTGCGTCATCCACTACGAGTGCAGGACGGTGCACCGCAATGACCTGGCGCCGGAAGCGATCGCCCCCGCCATCATCGACCGCTTCTACCCGCGCGGCGACTTCCACCGCATTTTTTTCGGCGAGATCCTGGCGGCTTACGCCGATGAGGACGCCGCGCAGCGGCTGGGGGCGAGGGAGTAAAGGACGTGGCGCGCTCTCCAGTAGCCCAGCCTCGGAGCTGAGTGAATCCAGGTCTGGAGAGTCGTCGTGTCAGGCCATCTGGGGCGGAAGGATGATTCCGGGCTCGGCGGCTTGGCGACGGACGCTGTTGAGTTTCTGGGTTCCTCTCCCAAGAGTGTAATTGTAGTTGACGCCCTTTGACTGCAAGCAGATG
>CAYOTD010000606.1:0-3530 GCA_964406685.1 uncultured Solibacteraceae bacterium
GTATCAGATCGAGGCGGTGCAGAACTACATCCGCGGCAAGATGACCAAGGCGGAATACTGGCTGGGGCAGCTCATCGACAAGTACGACGAGGCCAAGGCCGCCGGCGTCCTCGAGGACGCGCTGAAGCAGGCCCGGGAACTGCACGACGCCGCCCACATCCTCTGGGAGTGGTGGACGGCGGAGAATTCCGACGGCTTCCACAACCCGACCCTCGCGCGGGAATCGCTCGCCCGATCGTTGAACGCCTCGCAGGAAGGGGTCGCGCTCCTGAACAAGGCGTTGACCGAACTGCGGGCGAAGAAGTAGCCCGTCGCTTTCGACTTGGGGGCCTGACCGCTCAGGCCCCGGGGAGCCTCTCCTCGGTTCGCTGATCCGGTTCAAGACGAAGGCCACCGTTCTTCAAATGCTGATCCGCAACACGGTGGACGCCGCCAATGCGATCAGCCCGCGGCTGCGCGCCTGGATCGCGGGCGACGTCCGCAAGGCGTACTACACGCTGGCGGTGATCTTCATCATCGTCATCTCCGTCATTCTGCATCTGGCGCTGCCGGTCAAACTCTTGCAGATCTCGGCCAACATGGCGAACTTCGCGTGCCTCATCTACCCGTTCCACCTGATTTACCTGAATTACAAGCTTCCCAAGATCGCCCGCACGAACAACTTCTACGTCTTCGTGCTGATCCTGAACGTGCTGTTCTTCGGGTTCTTCTTCGTGAACTTCCTGGCGCTGGAGTTCACGGGGACGCCGCTCATGAAGTTCTAGGTGCGGCGCATCGCTTGCCCCTGTACCCTTGAGCAGGCGTTCCGCCCGCGACCTCTGGGCACGCGGGACACCCCGGTTGGGGCCGAGGCGGCGCGCGCTGGAAACGGGAGCACCTGGACACGGCGCCGCCGGGGCGTTCGCCGGTCTCGGCGGCGTCCACCGGATCGACAGAAGGAACGCGCATGGCGGTCAAGGCGCAGCTCTTCATCACCTGCCTGGCGGAGCATTTCTTTCCGAATGTCCTGAAAGGCATGGTGGCGCTCCTGGAACGGCTCGGCGTGCAGGTTGCCTTTCCCGAGGAACAGACTTGTTGCGGCCAGCCGTTCTTCAACAGCGGCTATCGAACACAGGCGAGGGAACTGGCCATCAAGTGGCTCAAGGTGTTCGGCGCGACGGACGGAGCCATCGTCTCTCCGTCGGGGTCGTGTGTGGACATGGTCCGCCATCATTTTCCCGAACTCTTTTCGCCCGGCTCGCGGGAGCACCGGCAGGCGGTGGAGGTCGGGTCGCGGACCTTCGAGTTCACCCAGTTTCTCGTGAACCAGCTGAACGTGACTGATGTGGGGGCGCGCTTCCCGCACAAAGTGACCTACCACGCCTCCTGCCATCTCCTGCGCGGCTTGGGCGCGCGCGAGGAGCCCAAGGCGCTGCTCCGGGGCGTGCAAGGGGTGGAGCTCGTTCCGCTGCCGGGTGAAGAAACCTGCTGCGGGTTCGGTGGCGTCTTCAGTGTCGTCTACCCCGAGGTGAGCAAGTCGATGATGGAGGCCAAGGTGCGGGCGATCGACTCGACCGGCGCGGACGTCGTGGTCGCCTGCGACGCAGGGTGCCTCATGAACATCGCCGGCGGCTTGCGCAAGGCGGGATCGCCGGTCCGGGCCATGCATCTGATCGAGGTGCTGACGGCAGGGAGAGAGTCGTCATGAGCCACGCGCCTACGTCGATTGACTTCCGCGCCAACTCCCAGCGCGTCCCGCCGGCGATGGCGCCCGCCGTTCAGAAGGCCACGACCAAGTTCCTGGGCACGCGGGCAGCGCTGGTCGAGGCGCTGGGGAACGACTTCTGGCAGGCGCTGCGTCAGGCGGCCCACGAGATCCGACTCCACGCCATCACGCACCTCGATCACTATCTCGTGCAGGCAGAGCGCGCCGTGTCCAGGGCGGGCGGCCATGTGCACTGGGCGCGGGACGCGGAGGAGGCGCGCCGCATCGTCCTGGACATCTGCGCGAAACACCGCGTGAAGCTGGCGGTGAAATCCAAGAGCATGGTCAGTGAGGAGATCGGCCTCAATCACTCCCTGGAGGCTGCGGGAATCCGCGCGCTGGAGACGGACCTCGGAGAGTACATCGTCCAGCTGAAGGGCATGGGGCCGGCCCACATCGTGGTCCCGGCGTTTCACCTGTCCACGGAGGAGATCGCCGCGCTTTTCCGGGAGAAGCTTGGGGTGGAGGCACCCGCGGAAGCCGAGAAGCTGACGCAGGTCGCCCGCATGAAGCTGCGGGAGGAGTTCCTGAACGCGGATATGGGAATCTCCGGGGGGAACTTTCTGGTCGCGGAGACCGGCACCATCGTCATGGTCACGAACGAAGGCAACGGGCGGATGTGCACGACGGTTCCGCCCGTCCACGTCGCGATCGTCGGGATCGACAAGATCGTGCCGGACTGGGAGAGCCTTGCCGTCCTGCTCAAGGTGCTGGCGAGGAGCGCCACCGGTCAGAAGATCACCTGCTACACGGCGTTCATCACCGGGCCGCCGCGCAGCGGCGAGGAGACGGGCCCGCGGGAGACGCACCTGATCCTCCTGGACAACGGCCGTTCGCGGATCCTCGGGAGTCGCGAGACGCGCGAGACGCTTCTCTGCATCCGGTGCGGGGCGTGCCTGAACGTCTGCCCCGTCTTCAACACCGTGGGCGGGTACGCCTACGGTTACCCGATCTCCGGCCCGACGGGCTCAATCTTTGCGAGTCAGATCCTCGGCGGCAAGGCCGCTGGGGCGCTGCCCTTCGCCTCGACCCTGTGCGGGGCGTGCAACGACATCTGTCCGGTGAAGATCCCGATCACGGACATACTGCTCCACCTCCGCCATCGCGTGGTCGAGGGAGACGAGCAGGAGGGCGCGGCAGCTCCCTACGGCTTGCGCCTCGCGGCCCAGGCAGGTTCCGTGGCGCTGGGGACGACGTGGCTTTACCGGATGGGGTCGCAGGTGCTCAAACGGCTCCAGGCACCGTTCGTTCGCGAGGGGTGGATGGCGACGCTGCCGGCGCCGCTCCATCGGTGGACGGAATCCCGGCCCTTCCCGGCGTTTGCGGCTAACTTCCGCGGCTGGTGGCGTCACCGGTCAGGCGGCTGAAAACGGCCCATCCGCTGCGTTGGCACGCTCGGGTACCCGGCCGCAGGCTGGGTGATCGTTGCAGCGTGCCAGGAGTACGCCTGGACCCACCTGCGGCGGGTACCCCGCCCATCGCTTGCCGCCTTGCATCTGAACCTTTTTGAGCGGCCGGGGTTACGAGGAGTGTTTCAGGGTCCTGGTATACGTGGCGCGGGGGAGGTATGAGTTCTTCACGCGAGGAGATTTTGGGAAAGGTGCGGGACGCCTTGGGCCGGCGCGCTGGCGCGCCGGCCCAGCCGATGCCGCCGACCGCTCGCGTCGCCCCGCGCACGCCGGGCGAGCCCGAGGCGGAACTCGCGCAGCTGTTGGCCGAGATCGAGAAGCTGAGCGGCGTCACGCGGCGCCTGGCGAGCCGGGACGAGCTTCGCGCCGCGCTGGCG
>CAYOTD010000607.1:0-1495 GCA_964406685.1 uncultured Solibacteraceae bacterium
AAGCCGTTCCCCGGCGACGAATTGGGACAGGGCCACGACCCCGCCCTGGAGAATCCTACGTCGGTGTGCATGTGACATGTTCTGCCTCATTGTTCCGGCGTGATGGCGCCGTGCTCTCGCAAAGTCTTGAGGATTTCGACCAGCGGCACCCGCGCGGGCGTGATGCTAATCCGGGCCGCAAGCGCGGCGGCGGCGCCCGCCGCTTGTCCCATCGCCATGCAGGAAGCCTGAACCCGCAGCGCGGAGTTGGCCAGCCGATCGCTGCTGACTGAGCGGCCTGCAGCCATCACGTTGCGGCCTCCCTGGGGAATGAGCGCGCCGAGCGGTATGGTGGGAACCGTGCCGGTCGGCAGCGGTTTCGGGCGGATGCCGTGCTCGTCATGCAGATCGATCGGGTAGAACGAGTACGCCACGGCGTCGTCGAACTTGCGGCCGCCGGTGTAGTCGTTCACCGTCACTACGGTCTCGCCCAGGATGCGGAACGTCTCGCGCACGCCGGCCTCCGGTGAGAGCCGTTCCACGCGCAGTCTTTCGAACCCGGGGAACTGCTTCAGAAAACGCATCATCCGCAACAGCGACTGGCGGCCGCGGATGTTGGCCTGCGTGTGAAGCGCGGATGTGGAGGAATCCGCGCCCGGGACGTGCATGGCGTTTTCCCCACCCGCGGTCAGGAATCCCCGCAGGTTATGCCGGAAATCCACGGATTCGAGCTGCCCGGCGTTCACGGCTTCCCGCGCCTTCCGCGCTATCTCCTCCAGGTCGATCCGCTCCATGTCGTAGCCGCCCAGGCGGTATATCAGAGAGCCAGGCTGGATAGCGGATTCACGCTGGCGGGGCAGGCCCATGAGCCCGATCGCCGCCGCGTCGCCCGTGCAATCCAGGATCTGCCTGGCCCGCAACTCGATCCGCGTTCCCTTGCCGGCAAGCTGCACGCGCCAGTCCTGGCCGGAGCGCTGGATTGACAGAGGCGTCTCATAGTAGCGGATCTGCACTCCGGCTTTCACGCAGGCCTCTTCGGCAAGGGCGGCATACAGCGCCCCGCTCAGGCGCACCTGGTGCCGCCAGTGTTGCGTGCCATAGGGAACGGTGAAATCGGGTAGGCGGTCGCCGTTCAGTTTCACGGCGGCGCAGACCAGCTCCCATCCGATGCCGGCGATGATCTGCCGCCCCCAGGCGTGGAACAGGCCCGGGAAGCTCAACCCGGCGTTGGTCATTGTTCCGCCAAGCTGGCTGCCCGCCTCCACCAGGACCGTTCGCGCTCCCAGCCTCCCGGCCTGAATCGCGGCGATGCTCCCCGCGGTTCCACCGCCAATGACGAGAACGTCCACCTGGACTGATGCAGCGGAGGACGGCACCCCGGCGCCCGCCGAGGCGGCCCCCGCTCGCAATAGGAACCGGCGGCGCGAGTCCCCCTCGTTGCTGCGGTCTTCCATCCCGCCCCCCCCCCCCCCCCGGGCGCCCCCATTACGGGTGGACGCCCCCGACCGAGCGCCGG
>CAYOTD010000607.1:1505-3529 GCA_964406685.1 uncultured Solibacteraceae bacterium
GTGCGCACGCTATTCCTGTTCGAGCACGCAGACGTCGCGCAGGTTGCGATACTTCTCCGCGTAGTCCAGCCCGTAGCCGATGACGAACTCGTCCGGGATCTGAAAACCCACGTAGTCCACCTTGACCGGTGCGCGGCGCCGCTCGGGCTTGTCGAGCAACGTCGCGATGCGGATCGAGCGGGGCTTGCGCTGCTCCAGCACGTGGATCAGGTAGGTGAGCGTGATGCCGCTGTCGACGATGTCCTCGACCACCAGGACGTCGGCGCCCTCGATGGTGGTGTCGAGGTCTTTGGTCAGCTTGACCTCGCCGGAGCTGGTCTTTCCTTTCCCGTAGCTCGAGATGCCGATGAAATCGATGCGCACCGGACACTGGATGGCGCGGGCCAGGTCGGAAAGGAAGATGAAGGCGCCTTTCAAGATGCCCAGCAGAAATACGCCACCGGGACAGTCGGCCGTGATCTGGGCGCCCAGTTCCCGGATCCTCGCCTCGATCCGCTCGGCCGGGATCAGGACTCGCATTTTGGATGGGGACATGACGAAGCTATCAGTCTGCCACGCGGAGGCGTCCGCTGGGGGGGCCGATGTGGATGTGAGGCGCGGTGGAGACGCCGGGGATGAATCCCCGGAATGCGATGTAGGGGATCTTGAGCGCTTCCAGATAGCGCAGCAGCCAGATTCCTTCGGGCTGGTCGGGGCGCAGCGAGACATCGGCGCGCTCGCGGTGATCGAAGCCCAACCGCTTGTGCAGGGCCGTCATGCCGCGGGCGCTGATGGGGAGCGCGCGACGGAATTCCTTCTCGAAGGCCGCCATCACGCCCTTCAGTTGCGCCAGGCGGAAAACCCCCGAGCCTTCGAACCGTTCGGCTATTCTCGGGGCGACCTCGGGTTCGGCCTCCAGGCTGGCCTCAAGCTCCAGTTCGCGCCGGATCATCTCGGCCAGTTCGCGGAACAGGCTGGCGCGCGATTCGGCCAGGTCGAACGTGCGCCGGCGGCTGTCCAACTCCTCCAGGAACGGCGAAAGCGACGTGCGCGGCGCCACCCTCTCTTCCACGAGCTTCCTGGCATGTTCGAGCCGCTCCCGCTGCCGCGTGACCCGCCGGTCGGCGGCGGCAAGCATCTCGAGGATCTGCTCTTCGGTCAGATCCTCGACCGTGGCCAGACCGAACAACGTGCGCCGCAGGACATCGTCGTCGCGCGCATCGGCGAGGTCCCGATCCACTTCCGCCAGCCGTGCCCGGGGCACCGCGCCGGCCTCCACCAAGGCCCGCACTCTGGCGGCTTCCTGCCCGGCGCGCTCGGAGGCCGTTGGCGGACCGGCCAGACAACCACCGGCCGCCGCCAACAGGCAGGCGAAGAATCCGAGTACGCGCATTCCCTTCAATTGTAGTACGATACCCAATAGGAGATAGTTCGCTCACGAGTGGGACGCAAGAATCTTCCGGCCGGCCAACCTGAGAACCCGCCCATCCAATCAACGGAAGCAGATTTCTGGCTGACCGCCGTTCAGGCGGCCGAATCCAAGAAGGCCACCGATATCCGCGTGCTCGACCTGCGCGAGGTGACCTCGTTTGCCGACTACTTTGTGATCTGCACGGGGGCTAACGCGCGCCAGATCCAGGCCATCAGCGACGAAGTTGGCCTGCGGCTCAAGCAGCGCGGCGAACTGCCCAACAGCCTGGAAGGCTACAATAACGCCGAGTGGATTCTGGCCGACTACGGCGACTACCTGGTGCACATCTTCTCCGAGAAGGCGCGCGCCTTCTACGATCTGGAGCGGCTCTGGCGCCATGCCAAGGAAGTGCCGATCCCCGAGGCGTCCGCGCGCTAGCCCGTTCCGGCGCGATTTTGCTGTCTCAAACCGGCCCCCGGCGGCGTTTTCCGGTTAGAAGCGCGTATGGAACTCGTCGGTGACGCGACAATGCGGCAACAACCAGCGGGACGGAGTCTCGGATGGGTGGCCACGGAGTTTGAATCGGTCTTCACGGAATACTACGAGCGGATCGTAGCCGTATTGCGCCGGATGT
>CAYOTD010000608.1:0-3526 GCA_964406685.1 uncultured Solibacteraceae bacterium
TGTTGGGGGGCTGGCAGGCTTACACGCGGGAGAACGTCGAGAAGACGAAGATGCTGTACCGCGACATGGCGCGCGGCCGGACGCTGCTGATCAAGGACGCACGCCTCTTCGTGGGCGACGGACGGGTGATCCCGCAGGGGGCCGTGCTCGTCAAGGGCGGGCGGATCGCGGAAGTCTACGCCGGGACGGCGCCGGAGGCCAGGAGCCTGAACGCCGACGCGGTGGAGGCCGCGGGCAAGACGGTGTTGCCGGGGCTGATCGATCTGCGGGTGACGTTGACCCGGCCGGGCAGCCTGGAGGACGACGCGCGGGGGGCCACGGAAAAGCAGGTGCGGCGCGAGCTGCTGGCCTATCTCTACTGCGGCGTCACGGCGGTGGGCAGCGCGGGCGATCCGCCGGAGAGGATCGAGGGTCCGGCGGGGGAGGCGCGGTCGGGGGTGCGGCTGGGGGCGGAGGTCTTCCGGGCCGGTCTTCCCGGCAAGGACATGCCGATGCTGGCGGCGGCGGAAGCGCTGCGCTTCCTGGAGGGCGGGGGCACGTTCCCGCTCGAGCGGAGCCTGGCGCAGCAGGTGGGTCCGCAGGCGCTGATCGAATCGGTGCGCAAGACGCTGCGCGAGCGGGGGACGGAGGCCGCGCGGGCGCGGCTGCGCGCGGCGATTGCGGATGGGCAGCGGGCGGCGGAGATCCTGCGTGGGACGCCGGCGGCGGGAACCGGGTCCGGGCTGCCACTGTTGCCGCACGGGCCGGCGCTGCATCGCGAGTTGCAGCTTTGGGTGGAGGCGGGCGTGCCGGCGGAAAGGGCCTTGCGCGCGGCGACGCTCGAGGCGGCGCGGTGGCTGGGCGCGGAGCGGCGCATGGGCAGCATCGAGAAGGGGAAGGAGGCCACCCTGGTGGTGGTCGACGGCGATCCGCTGCGGGACATCGCCGCTACCGAGCGGATCTCGATGGTGATTTTCCGCGGGGAGCGGATCGCGCGCGGGGCGCTGTTTGAGGAGGAGTGAGGGCGGCTACACCGTGGCGACGGAGAACCAGGCGAACATCAGCAGGAAGCAGAGGGCGGTGATAGCCAGCGAGACGATGGCCAGCAGAGTCCAGATCCGCTCGCGCCAGTCGTCGATGAGGCGCGGCATGCCGGCCACCCAGGCGCAGGCAAACCCCGCCGCCAACCCGCCCAGGTGAGCCGCGTTGTCGGCGCGGAAGAAGGGGAGGAAACCCATCAGCAGCCCGTAGACGGCCCAGCGCAGGTAGTGTGTCTTGATGGCCGCCCCGAGCGCAGTGCCGCTCTGGGCGCCCAGGGCGATCATGGCGCCGATCAAACCGAACACGCCGGCCGAAGCGCCGATGGAGAGAACCGGCGACCAGAAGGTGCTGGCGAAGAAGCCGACGACGGTGGAGACGAAGTAGATCACTACCAGACGGCGCTGTCCGAACACCTCTTCCACCTGCGCGCCGAGGTCGAACAGGACCCAGGAGTTCATCAGGATGTGGAACAGCCCGCCGTGCAAGAAACCGGCCGTGACCAGGCGCCACCACTGGCCGAAGAAGATCGCCTCGCGGTGCTTGCCGCCGAACAGGAACAGGGTGCGCGCGTCGATGTCCATCAGGGCGTCGTGGCCGGAGCGCATGCTGTAGAGCACGGTCACCAGGTAGAGGCCGAAGTTGAGGGTCAGGATCATGACCGTGACAAAGCGGGCCTGGGGGATGATGCCGGCCAGCAGGGAGCCGCCGCCCAAGCGGTCGGCAGCGCGGGGGCCGACCTTGGTTTCGCAGTAAGGGCAGACACTATCGCTGGTGGTGATGAAGGCCCGGCAGTGCGGGCACATGCGGCGTTTTTCCACTTGGTTCCATTGTAACGAAGTGCGCCAGGGAGGCTGTGTTTGGAGCCGGCATCCCGCGCCGTGCGTCCGTCACTTCGGGAGCGCGGGCTTGACTACCGCGACGGTTTCCCGTGCCATGGCCCGCGCGCGGCGCGTGTGCGGTACGAGAGTGGCCGCGACCGCCGGGCAGAAGCCCGGCGGCAGCCTGAAAGGCTGGCCCCACAAATGCCCCGTGTCCCGGCAATGCGGTTTTCTAAGAAAGTGCGGAGTCTACATCGTTTCTCACCCAATAGGGCACACCGTAGGAGAACTTGCGCACGGCCTTGCCCGCGGCCACATAGCGGCGCACTGACTCCAGGAAGCGCGATACCGACCCGCTCCGTTCCCATAGGACGATGCCGTCGCCAGCGATCTCCAGCCACAGGTATCCCGCCTCCTCAGGCGATTCCGGAAGGCGGGCGAAGTGGGGTGACAGGTCCACAGGGATGGCCTCGGGATGCGCCTGGGCGAGGCGGTCCCACTTGGAGTAGAGATCCCGCGTCAGAGGCGTGTGAGGCGCCAGGCACAGGAGCAAGTCGGTATCGGAGGATTCCTTCGTCTCGCCGCGCGCCCTCGATCCAAATAGCACGATGCCCTCCAACCGCGAACCGAAGGGGCCCTCCAGAATGATCGACGGTTGGGGCAGGACGGACCGCAGATCGACCGCGGATTCCGCCAGAGGCTTCCCACCGGAGTTCAACCGATGCCGGTTCACGGTACCTCCATTTCATCCCGCCAGGACCAGGCGCACGTCCATTACGTTGGTGTTGGTGGGGCCGGTTTTGATGAGGTCGCCGAGGGGGTCGAAGAAGCGATACGAGTCGTTGCGGGCGAGGGCGGCGGGGGCGTCGAGGCCGGCGGCTTGGGCGCGGGCCAGCGTGGTTCCGGTGGCCAGGGCGCCGGCGGCGTCGGTGGGGCCGTCGGTGCCGTCGGTGCCGCCGCTGAAGACGACGATGCCGGGCAGGCCCGCTATGTCGAGGGCGGCGGCGAGGGCGAATTCCTGGTTGCGGCCGCCCAAGCCGTCGCCGCGCAGGGTGACGGTGGTCTCCCCGCCCGAGATGACGCAGGCGGGCGGTTTCAAGGGCTGGCCGGTGGCGCGGATCTGCTTGGCGATGGCGGCGTGGACGCGGGCCACTTCGCGCGTCTCGCCTTCAATCATCGAAGACAGGACCAGCGCGCGGTAGCCGAGGGCGCGCGCTTTGCGCGCTGCGGCCTCGACGGCCAGGGCGTTGGAGCCGACCACGAGATTCTGGACACGGGCGAAAAGCGGGTCGCCGGGCTTGGGGGTCTCCGGAATCGCGCCCTTCACGCCGGCTTCGAGGCGTTCGCGCACGGACGCCGGGACGCGGTCGAGCAAGGCGTACTTGTCCAGGATGGCGCGGGCGGAGGCGAAGGTGGAGGCGTCGGGCGCGGTGGGTCCGCTGCCGATGACGTCCATGTCGTCGCCGATGACGTCGCTGAGCATCAGGCAGAGCACCGCGGCCGGGGCGGCCAGGCGGGCCAGTTGGCCGCCCTTGAGCACAGAGATGTGCTTGCGCAGGGCGTTGATCTCGTGAATGGTGGCGCCGCAGGCGAGCAGGAGCCGGGTCGTCGCCTGCTTTTCCTCTAGCGTGATGGGGGGCGCGGGGGCGGGAGCGAGGGCGGAGCCGCCGCCGGAGATGAGGGCGATG
>CAYOTD010000609.1:0-3523 GCA_964406685.1 uncultured Solibacteraceae bacterium
TCGGTCGCCCAGCGCCGGATGGACAGCGCCATCGTCAGCCTGCTGGTGACTCCTGGACAGAATCCGGCCGAGTGAGCGCGGTCAGAAGCGAAACCGCAGCACGGCCTGGGCGAAGCGCGGGCCGCCGACCTGCAAGGACGGCGCCAGGCCGCTGTGCGGGCTGCCGCTGCCCAGCATCAGGTTCAGCATCGAACCCGGGACGCCGAACAGCGGACTGGCGAGGCAGCGCACCGGATCGGCCAGATTCGCGCGGTTGAAAAGGTTGAACACCTCCAGGCGCAAATCCAGGCGCCAACGCTCGCGGACCGCGAAGGGGCGTTCGACAGCGGCATCGGCCTGCCACATTCCGAAGCCGCGGATGGCGTTGCGGCCCAGGTTACCCTGGATGGAATCCGGTTGGGTGAAGGCGGCGCGGTTCAACCGCCGCCCGTGCGGAGCCCGTGGGTCCGGGAGCCACACCGGCACGCCAGGCACCAGGTCCGGGCGGGTCACATTGTCGAAGTAGACGCCCAGCAGGTTCTCGTTCCACAGCACGTCGATGGGAAAGCCGGTGCGGGCGCGGGCAACGGCGCTGAGGGTCCAGGCGCGGGCCGCGCGGGGAAGCCGCCAGGAGAGAGCCGCGGTGAGCGCGTGGCGGACGTCGAACGACGACGCGCCGCGGTCGCGCTCGGGGGGGAGGCCGGAGGAGACCAGCGCGAAGGCCGAGTCCCAGCTTCCGTTGTCGATGGAGTGGGACCACGTGTAGGCGGCCCTGGCCTGGAGCCCCGCCGCCAGCGTGCGGCGGTATTCGACCTGCGCGCCGTGATAGTCGGAGGCGCCGTGATTGGTGGCCGTCACGGACTGCGCCAGGCGCGAGCCGGGTTCGGCGGCGCCCTCGCGCCGCAGGAGTTTGCGCCCGGCGGAACCCACGTAGGAGAGCGACAGCAGGTCGCACCGCGTCAGATAGAACTCCAGCGCCGCGTTCCAGTGCTGCGCGCGCGGAAGCTCGAGGCCGCCCGAGCCGCCTCCGGCCTGGAAATCGCCACCCATGGCCACCGGCGGCCCTCCCACGCCCGTTCCGGAGTTCCAGCGGTTGAACGGATAGCCGTTGATGGGGTCGGTGGCGGCGCCGAATCCGAGATCGTAAAACAGCCCCCAACCGGCGCGGAACACGGCCCGCTCCCTCAACCGCCAGGCAAGTCCGATGCGCGGCGCCACCTGGCCGTAACGCGTCGGCCACAATGCGCCATAGGCTGCCACGGGGGAAGGAGTCACCGAAACGCGGGAATCCCCGGCGGGAGTGGGGTACACAACCGGATCGGCCGGGACCACCCCCGGCAGCGGGAGCAGGACCGCCTGGAAAGACGAGGGGGACTGGCGCACCGAGGGCGAGGGAGTGATCTCCCAACGAAGACCGAAGGTCAGCGCCAGTCGGGGACGCGGCCTCCATGTGTCCTGCGCGTAAAGCGACAGCGTTTCGATAAGGCTGGAAGCGGGTTCGGCGCTGATCATGCTGACCTGCGGCGGCGCGCCGTCCAGGTAACCGGCCAGGCTGTCATAGATGCCGGCGATGGCCAGCGACGCCGAGCTGCGCGAGGGAGTGAGCCGGAGATAGTCGAAACCCAGGCGAGGGGAATGCGCCTGGTTCTGCCAGGCGAAGACGCCGACCAGATTCGCCTGTCCCTGCCGGTTGAGCCCGCGCGCGCCGGAGACGAGCCGGCCGGCGCCGCCGATGGCCACTCCATATGTGGTGTGGGCCGGATCGGGGGAGGCCGGCAAGTAGGCTCTCAGATCCACCGGCACCGCGCCGCCGGCGCCGGTGGCCCTCCATTCCGAACGGGCGCCGACACGCGAGACGTTCCATCGCAGGTCGAAGGTGGAGGACGGTCCGACGAGCGCGGTCGCGCCGGCGGTCAGGCTCCAGTAGCCGAAGCGCGCGCGCTCCACCTGCGAGTAGCCGGATTCCGACCGCGAAGGGGCGCGATTGCAGCGCGAGAACAGGGTGAGGCGCGGTGTGAGGGCGTGATCGATCCGCAGGCTGCCGGAATTCAGCGCCGCCGGCAGCGAAGTCTGCGCCACCTTCTCGCCCATGCCGTTGCCAAGCGGCGGACCGCCGGGCAGCGGGAAGGCGTCCAGAAGGGAGCGCGCCGCGCCGGTGGCGGACTGGCGGGCCTCCAGCGAAGGCACCGCGGTCCGCCAGACAAGAGGCTGGCGCAGCCGAATCCCTTCGTTCGAGGCGAAGAAGAAGGTGTGGTCGCTGCGCAGGGGACCTCCCAGCGAACCGCCCCATTGGGCCAGGCGGTGCGGCGCCCGGGAGAGGCCGCCGGCGTTGGCGAACCAGTCGTTCGCCGCCAGGCTCTCGTGCCGGGCCGCGCCGAAGGCCGAGCCGTGCCAGTGGGGCGAGCCCGCCCGTGTTTCCAGCGCCACCTGCGCGCCCGGCAGGCGTCCGAATTCGGGAGCGTAGCTGGAGGTACGCAGGCGCACTTCCTGCAACTCCTCCAGCGAGACCAGGTTGTGCAAGCTGCCGAAGGCCGTCATGGCGGGCAGCGCGCCGCCGGGGAAGGGCCCGGGCAGGCCGCTGCCGCTGATGCCGCCATTGGCGATGACGCCGTCCACCTGGAATTGGTTGGTGTTGGCGCGCTGGCCGCTGGCGGAGAACTGCCCCGCGTCGCCGCTGGAGGCCGGCGTGGCGACCACGCCGGGCGCCAGGTCCAGCACGCCCAGAAGTCCGCGGCCGCTCACCGGCAGCGTGTCGAGCCACTCCTTGCCGACGGCCGCGCCCACCGCCGCGTCGCGGGTGTTGACCGGACCGGGCCCGGCGGTGACGGTAACGACTTCGCGTACGCTCCCTACGCTGAGAGTGATGTCCAAGGGCACATCCTCGCCCGCGGCGGCGGCGACATCCAGATAGGCGACGGTCTGGAAGCCGGGCTTGCGCGCGGTGACCTTGTAGGTCCCCGGCGCCAGCCAGGGAACGACGTAGCGGCCTTGCGTGTCGCTGCTCACCGTGCGGCGCGCGCCGTCGGCCTGGTTCACGGCGGTGAGGAAGGCGCCGGCGACGGCCGCGCCGGACGGGTCCTGTACGCTTCCGGCGATGCGGGCGCGGTCTTGCGCCGCCACGCCCGCCGCCAGCAGGACGAGGAGCGGAAAGGCAAACCACCGCGGCGCGGTCATTTGGGAATCACGCTTTCCAGGTTGCGGAGGGCGGAGGTGAGCGCGGCGCTGTCGGCCGGCCGGGTGGGAGAGGTCCCCGCAAGCAGGCGGTTGAGCGCCGCGTCCACGGCCTGGGAGGCGGCGACGACGGCGCGCGCCGCGCTCTGCCAGGAGTCCGCTGCGCCCACGGCGGCCGGCCCGCCCCCGGTTGCGGAAAGCTCCGGCAGGGCGGCGGAAAGGACGGATCGGAGGTGGCGGAACCGGGTTATCAACTCGTCCGAGTGCCGGTGGCGGATTTCCGCCAGCACGTTGCGATCGGCGGCCGGGAGGGCCGCCTCCACCGGCGGCGGAAAGCGATCCGCCAGGTTGCGCAGCGCGAAGGCGCGCGCCA
>CAYOTD010000610.1:0-3517 GCA_964406685.1 uncultured Solibacteraceae bacterium
CCTCCGGTGCGCTCTGCCGCGCGGCGATGGACGGCACATCGTTGACGCCGGTCTGCGGGAGGCGCAGACGCAACCCCTCATATGACCCAAAAAAGAACACCCGGTTCCGCACCAGCGGCCCACCCGCGACGCCACCGAAGTTGTTCTGCCGGAGCGCGGCTTTCCCCAGGGCCGACCGGTTCGCAAACCAGTCGTTCGCGTCCAAGGCGTCGTTGCGGAAGTACTCAAACACCGCTCCGTGGAAGTCGTTGCCGCCGCTGCGGGTGACCATGGCGATCTGAGCGCCGGGCGAGCGGCCGTATTCCGGCGCATAGCTGGACGTGAGAATCCGCATCTCCTGGAGGGCGTCCACCGACACCAGGCCGTTCAGCCCCCCCGTCACGCCAACCCCCGGCAGCGACCCCGCCGCAGCCTGGCCCGCGAAAGCATTGGGGCTGACGCCGACGTTGGCGCCCACGCCATCCACGGTGACGTAGTTCGCGTTGGTTCTTTGCCCGTTGGCGCTGAACTGGCCCAGTTCGGAGCTGTCCGTCCGGGTGATCACCACGCCCGGGGTCAAAGCGATCAGCGTCTGGACCGTTCTTCCGTTCAGTGGCAGCCGCTCCAGGAAGTCCCGCGAGACCAGCGAACCCAGGCTGCCGTTCTCGAAATTGACCAGGGGAGCGCGCCCGTTCACGAAGACCGACTGCTCCGTGGGCCCCAACGTCAATCGGAGATCGATCCGCGCCCGCTGTCCCA
Source organism: uncultured Solibacteraceae bacterium (assembly GCA_964406685.1). Taxonomy (GTDB): domain Bacteria; phylum Acidobacteriota; class Terriglobia; order Bryobacterales; family Bryobacteraceae; genus JACQZT01. The sequence goes on from CAYOTD010000610.1 coordinate 739, forward strand.
CCTCGAGGACGATTCCCTCCTGCCTCAGGTGCTGGAATCCGGCGGCCTGCACCTCCAGCCGGTAGCTTCCCGGTTCCAACCCGGCCAACTGGTAGTGACCGGATTCGTTCGACACCGCCGCTCGCAGGGTTCCCGTCTCGATGCGCATCGCCGCGACCCGTGCTTGCGGAGTCGGCGCGCCGCTTGGATCCAGCACCACGCCCGACAGCTCGGCGGTCTGCGCGGCGAGAGATCCGATGACCGCCGCGAGCGTGAGGAGACAGCGGATAGCGCCGGGCAATGGGAGAATACGGTACGAAGACCTGGAACACGAGGGCATAAAGGGATACTGTAGCAACTTTCTTACACTTTTGCTACGGCGCACGCCGGCTGCCTCCCTGGACGACAGCGCGGACAGGCGCGCGGATCAGTCGCGCGGGCGCGCGATGAAGAACTCGTAGGCGTAGCAGGCGGAGTGGCGCCGGTGCATGTCGATCTCGCCTTCCATGGAAGCCAGCGTTTGCGCGGCCTCCGCGTCGCCTTCGTACTTCGGCCGCAAGGCCCGGATGCGCTCTTCCATGGGCGTATAGAAATCGGTCCACCAGGCTTCATCGGGGAGGGTGAAGTGACCGAGCCCTTCGTACCCGCACCTGTCGATCGTGGCCAGAACGCCGGCGGCCCATCCCAACTCCGCGCCGTCCGCTTCGAAGGCCGCGCGGACTTCCCCGGGCGGATCGGCCTTTCTCCAGACCGCGTCGGTGAAGGCGATCCGGCCGCCCGGCCGCAGCAGAGGCCGGCAGATCCGCAGAGCGCGCTCGATGCCGATGTTGTACAGCGCGCCCTCGGACCAGATCAGATCGAAGCTGCCGGCGGCGTACGGGGGCGAGGCCATGTCACCGGCAACCGGCCGGATGCGGTCCACCAGGCCGCGCTCGCGGATGGTCCGGCTCAGCCGGCGTAGCGAGGGGAAGTGGGAATCGAGGGCGTCGATGGCGCCGCCGGTGAGCTCGGCCAGATGCAGAGTCTGCCCGCCCACACCACAGCCCAAATCCAGAATCGCCGGCGCCGGCGGCAGGCCGCGGCACAGCGCCAAGGCGCGGCCCGCGCACTCCCGGTTGCCCGGCCCCTGCCGGGGCAGCGCTTCGAAGACATCGAAGAAGACCTCCCAATACCGCGGCGTGAACTCCGTCTGGCCCATCCCGACCAGAGTAGCGAAGTCCCCGCCTCAGTCGGTGCGCAGGGCTTCCACCGGCTCCACGGCCGAGGCGCGCCGCGCCGGCAGGTAAGTCGCCGCGAGCACGATCAGAACCAGCGGCGCGGAAACGGCCGCGTAGGTCACGGGATCGAACGGCTTCACGCCATACAGCAGGGACGCCAGGTAGCGGCTGAGCGGAACCGCCCAGCCGAGGCCGGCGGCCACTCCCAGCACGGCGAGCAACAGTCCTTGCCGGACGAACAACCCGCGCACCGCGGCCGCCTCCGCCCGCAACGCGATGCGGATGCCGATCCCGCGCGTGCGTTGCGCCACCGAGTACGAGATCACCCCGCAGATCCCGATCACGCCGGATCTCGTTGAGGAACTCGGGCGTGCCTGTCCGCGGGCTGCGGACGGCGAACGCCATCGTGCGCTGGAGGTGCAGTCCTTCCCCCCCAAAGTTGCCCTTAAGATACGGCCAATACGCGATGGTGGGGGCATCGCAATGAACCCCGTTGTCGCGTTCCGGCGCGGCCACGCCGACGACCTCGCTCCAGTTTCCCTTTGGGCTTTCACGCGCGCGCTTGCCCAGCGCGTTGGCCGGCGACCCCCAGAACTCGCGCGCCAGGTTCTCGGAAACGATCAGCACCGGGCGCGCCTCCATCACCTCGGTCCAGGTGAAGTCGCGGCCCGCCACGAGGCGGTTGCCCATGGTGGAGAAGTAGCCGGAAGAGATGTGCTTGAAGCGCCGCCCGAGCCGCGGTTGAACCCGCAGCAGAGGGAGGAATCCGTCGGTGACGTGGAGCACCGGCACCCGCTCGGGTTCGGCGATCCCCGTCAGGTTGACCGCGCGGCCGGCGTACAGAGCGATGTCCTCGAACGTCTTCCCTTCTTCGCGAAAGGTGAAGTAGGTGGCCGGCGAAGCGTTGAGTTCCCGGATGCCCACCCCGGGAGCGGCCAGCCAGGCGCCGGCCAGCCGGTCCGGCTCGGGATGGGGGAGAGGCTTGAGCAGGATCGTCCAGACCAGGCTGAAGATGGCGGTGGTGGCGCCGGCGCCGCGGGCGAGAGTGAGAATTGTCGTCGCGGCGAACAGGGGCGAGTGGAGGACCCGGCGGACAATCTGCCGGCTTTCGGCGGCGAAGGACATGCCAGAGTGGACGCCACCCGGAGGGAGAAGTTCACTCAATCGCGCCGCTTGGCCGGCGGCGCCAGGCTCTCGAACTTGGGCCGTTCGCCTTCGGCGCCGTGACAGACCACGCACGAGGCCGGCCCGAGGGAATGCTGCTCGGCGACCAGCGCGTAGCTCAGGCCGCGATCCGACCACGAGATCAACTGCTGGCCGCTCGATGACAGGAAATGGAATCGCAGCGCGCCGGAGTGGAAGACCTGGCCGCCCGAAGGCGTGACACCGGATGCAGTCGTGACCAATAGCGAGACCGGCTTGCCTTGTATCTGGTAAGCCACGTAGGCCAGGTTGCGGTCCTCGAAGGGCAGCAGCCGCGCGCCTGCCAGCACGTAGTGCCGTTCCATCCCAGCCCGCAGAGGATATCGCGGCAGCGCCACCTGGAACGGAGCGCTCGGCGCGCCGTCGCTCGGGGACATCGA
>CAYOTD010000611.1:0-3514 GCA_964406685.1 uncultured Solibacteraceae bacterium
CGTCCACTTGTTAACCCCGGCCTTGGCCAGTGCGGCGGCTCCGACCGCGATCAACAACTTGGATGACCGCTTCATCGCGAATTCTCCTCCTGAACTCCCCGTGCCCCCTCAGCGCCCGATCGTGGTGAACAGGGTCTGTCCGGTCGGCGTGGCATCGATGGACACGTCGATCCGCGTATCTCCGTCGGCGAGGTTAGGCACGGTGACATTGAACTGGCAAAGCCCGACCGCTCCCGCCGCCAGGAATCCCTGCGCCGGCGCGATGGTTTCGCCGAGCTTCCCCTGATAGGGAAGCGCGAGCGGGCGCGCCTGGTTGAAATACTGGCCGGCGGGCGAAGCCGGAGTGGTGGGTCCACAGCCCACCGCGAACAAGATCATTGTATCGCCGGGTTTGGCCGGGCGGAGGGAGACGCCCGCGATGAGGCCGGCGCGCCCGACGAAGGTCTGGAAATCGGGATGCGGCGCGGCGACGTACTGGACGCCACTGACGTTGAACAGCGGCGTGGTCAGCAGGGCGGAGGAGACCTTGGCCTTCTGGACCGTCACCGGGTCGCTGGTTCCGTTGGGACCGGTGACCTCGACGGCGATGGGGCCGACCGAGTCGTCATCCGGCGCCTGCACGTTGATCTGTGTGGGCGAGATGTAGCGCACGAAGGCGGGCTTCCCGTTGATGTTGACGCCGACGCCGTCCAGCCGCGTGGGGGCCTGGTTTCCGGTGAAGTCGCCGCCGGTCCACTCGCGCGTGGTGGCGGAGAGGTTGGTTCCGTAGATCTCCAGCCAGGTTCCGGCGGACAGGCCCGCCGCGCCGCTGAAGGCCTGAAGCAGGGGCTGGGCGGAGCGGATGACGGGACGCGGCGCCTGCGCGGCGGCGGGCGTCAGGGTGTAGCTGGCGGTGAAGATGCGGTCGCCGGAGTTCTGGCCGTTGCCGTTGGCCGAGTTCGCCGCCACGCAGAAGCGGACGTTTCCCTGATCGGTCGAGGGGGGCGTCCATTCGAACGACCACGACGCGGCGCGGGAGCCGCTGAGGGTTTGCTCGATGAATTCGACCGGGGCGGTTGCGCTACATCCGGCCGCGGGCCGCGGACTGTCGTTTTCGCAGATCACCTGCGTGGCGGCGTCGAGAGTGGTGAACGTGCCCGCCTGGCCGCTGCGTTCGTTGGAGGCCAGCCGCGCGGTGAGCTGGAAGCCGTTGACGGTGCGGGCGGGGGAATCCGTCAGGGTGACGGTCAGTTTCTGCTTCACTCCCGGGGTGTAGGTCAGTGCGGCGGGCAAGGCGACCTCGACCTTTCCTCCGGAAGGGTTGGCCGTGCCGGCGTGGCACGCCGTGCAGGTTTCATCTCCGGTTGCGCCTGTCTTGCGCGCCGGAGGCCCCTCGGCGCAGGCAAGGTTGATCCCAGTCTACAGGAGACCGCCTGCGATCCGAACAGGCTGAGCGAGATTTCACAAATCGAAACCCGCCAGGCGCAGGGCCTTGCGGGTTGCCGTGGCGAGCGGCAGCCGGGAGAGATCGCGCGCACCGATCCAATCGAGCGCCGCGGGTTTTCGCCGGATCGACGCCTCGCGGACCTCGACGTGATGTTGCTGGTTCATGATGCTGTGCCGGAACCGGCCGGCCTGTGCCCGGACAGATGCGCCAGCCAGTTCCGAGGCTTCGGGTAATTCCCAGAAGCCGGCCGCTTTTCTCATGAGCAGGCGGCCCCGGTTGCGGACGAGCAGCAGCACGCGCTCCACGCGAACCGGAGTAGGGCGCGGCCGGCGAGCGGGGTAGCGCTCGGGTTTGCCCTCGCGCCGGGCGCGACAGTCGCGCGCCAGCGGGCAGGCCTCGCAACGGGGCGCGCGCGGAAGGCAGACGGTGGCGCCGAGCTCCATCATGGCCTGGTTGAAGTCGCCGGGATGGCGGCGGTCGAGCAGGGCTTGCGCCTGCGCGGCGAGGCGGGCGCGCGTGGTGGAGGATCCGATGTCGCCGCCGTCGGCGCGGAAGCGAGCCAGCACTCGGAAGACGTTGCCGTCGGCCACCGCGTGGGGCAGGTCGAAAGCGATGCTGGCCACCGCGGCGGCGGTGTAGCCGCCCACGCCGGGCAGGGCGCGGATCGATTCGTAATCGCGCGGGAAGGCGCCTGCGTCGCGGATCAGCCGCGCGGCCTTTTGCAGGTTGCGGGCGCGGGAGTAGTAGCCCAGGCCGCTCCAGAGGGCGAGCAGGTCGTCCTCGGGGGCGGCGGCGAGGGAGGCGGCGTCGGGGAACCGCGCGAGAAAGCCTTCATAATAGGGAATCACCGCCGCCACGCGCGTCTGCTGGAGCATCACTTCGGAGATCCAGATGCGATAGGGATCGCGCGTGCGGCGCCACGGCAGGTCGCGCCGCTCGCGGCGGTACCAGCCGATGACGCGCCGGGCGAGGGAATATCCCATTCGATCCCAACATATTACGAAACGGGCGGCGGCCTTCGCGCGGGCCGGGGTGCTATAGGTCGGGTGAATGGGAGAAGCAATGCGCGAGTTGGTCAAGGAGGAGAAGGGGTTGCTTCTCCGCGAGATCCACCACCGGGTGAAAAACAACCTCCAGGTGATCACCAGCCTGCTGAGCCTTCAGTCGAACAAGGTCTCCGATCCGAAGATGCGGGCGCTGCTCCGGGAGAGCCAGAACCGGGTGCGCGCCATGGCGATGGTCCACGAGACGCTGTACCGTTCCGACGACCTGCACGCGGTGGACTGCGCCGAGTACCTGCGCGCGCTGGCCGGGCCGCTGTACCAATCCTACGGGCTGAAGCCGGGAGCGGTCGAGCTGCGCATCCAGGTGCCGCCGGGGACGCGCATCAGCCTGGAGACCGCGACACCGTTCGGGCTGATCGTGAATGAACTCATGTCCAACGCCCTCAAGCATGGATTTCCGAACGGGCGCCGGGGCGAGATCCTGGTGCGGATGGAGCGCCTGGGCGGGGATCGCTACCGCCTGGTGGTGGCGGACAACGGGGTGGGCTTCCCGCCGGACCTGGAGCCGCGGCGGTCGGAGACACTGGGGCTGCGGCTGGTGGAAGCGCTGGCGGAACAGGTGAGCGGTTCGGTCCGGCTAACGCGCGGCTACGGCACGCGCTTCGAGGTGGAGCTTTCGGATCACCAGGGGTAGATCGGGCGGGGCCGGTGGGGTTCGGAGAAGGGCGAGAGAAGGGCGAGAGAAGGGCGAGAGAAGGGGACGTTCGCGGCCGAACACGTCGTCTTGATGAGTCTGCCACGTGATCGCGCGGAATGGTTGCATCTTGCAGAGACAGCATCCGTTCCCCTGAGCGCAACCGCTATGGCTGGGTCGCGCCTTTGTACGCTCAGTTTCTGGATCAGGCATGATCCTGGAGCACCCCCGCCGGGGATAGCCCCATGGATCGCGGCTAGCCGCGCTTCAGAGCCCTCCGTGCCAACATGGATGAGACAACTCCCCCGGTCGTAATTACTGAGCAGGGCGAGAACAGGAATCAATGTGAAGAACAATGGAATCTCTTCGGCTTCCCTCACGGTTTTGCCC
>CAYOTD010000612.1:0-3514 GCA_964406685.1 uncultured Solibacteraceae bacterium
AGCTACAAGCCGGACAGCGAACGCGCGCTGCGCGCCGCCTCCCGCGCGGGATCCTCCAGGCGCAGGAACTCGCCCAGCCACTGGACCGCGCCCCCGGTGTTGGTGATGTTCCCCTCCAGCGCGTACTGCACCGCGCCTTCCCGCGCCCAGGCAATGGTCGAGGAAAGGCCGCGGGCCGAGGCGAGGGGGGCTTCGGTCAGCGTCATCAGCGAAGAGCCGGTGCCGTAGGTCGCCTTCACCGCCCCCGGCCGGAATGCTGCGTGGCCGAACAGCGCGGCATGGCTGTCGCCGATCAGGCTCGCCACCGGCACCCCCGCCGGCAACCGGCCGAGCGCCACCGTGTGCCCGAACACGCCGCTCGACGGCCGCACCTCGGGCAAACTCCGCGCGGGAATCCCGAACAGGTCGAGCAGTTCCGGGTCCCACGCGGCGCGCCGCAGGTTGAGAAGCTGCGTCCGCGAGGCGTTGGTCAAATCGGTGGCGTGTACGGCGCCGCCGGTCAGCCTCCACAGCAGCCAACTGTCCACCGTGCCCACTAGAGAATCGCCGCTGCCGGCGCGCGCCAGCAGCCAGGCCGCCTTCGACGCCGAATACAGCGGATCGATGCCCAGTCCCGTGCGCTCGCGCAGCCACGCCTCCAGCCCGCGCGCCCGCAGTTCTTCGCAGTACACCGCCGTGCGGCGGCACTGCCAGACCACGCAAGGCCCGGCGGGCCGGCCCGTGCGCCGGTCCCACACCACGACCGACTCCCGCTGGTTCGAGATTCCAATGGCGGCGATGCGCGCTTCCGGGACTTGCGCCAGACAGCCCTCGATGGCTTCGGCCACCGAAGCCCACAGCGCTTCGGCGTCCTGCTCCACCCATCCCGGCTGCGGGAATGCGATGGAAAGCGGACGCGCCGCCCGCGCCACCGCCTCGCCCGAGGGCCCCAGCAGAATCGCCTTGGTGTTGGTCGTCCCCTGATCAATCGCCAGGATCAGGCTGCCAGCTTCCACGGACGCTCTCCTCCATCAGTTCGAGGACCGCCAGGCGAATGTGCTTCGGCGTCAGCCCGAAGTGCTCGAACAGGAACTCCGCCGGCCCGGTGGGCGCGAACCGTCCCGGGAATCCGAGCATCCGCACGCGCACCGGGTGCGACCGGACCACCACTTCGGCCACCGCGCCTCCCAGGCCGCCGTGGATCGTGTGTTCCTCCACGGTCACGATGGGGCCGGCGCGAGCGGCCCGGGCAATGGCTTCCCGGTCCAGCGGGGTGAGCGTCGACAGGTTCAGCACCCCTGCCTGGATGCCGTCCCCTGCCAGCCGCGCGGCGGCGTCCAGCGCGCGGCAGACCATCGTTCCGTTGGCGGCGATGGTGACGTCGCGGCCCTCCCGCAGCCGGATCGCGCGGCCGATGGTGAACTCCTGTCCTTCGGTGTGGATCACGGGCACCGGCATACGGCTCAGCCGCAGAAACACCGGCCCCTCGATGGCGGCGATGGCGCGCGTGGCCGCGGCCGTCTCCATGGGGTCGGCCGGCACGACCACCGTCAGCCCCGCGATGGCCCGCGTCCAGGCGAGGTCTTCGATGGAATGGTGCGTGGGACCAAGCTCGCCGTAGGCCACCCCGCTCGACATCCCGCACAGCTTGACGTTGGCGCGGCCGTAGCCGAGATCGATCTTGATCTGCTCCAGCGCCCTCCCGGTCAGGAAGCAGGACGCCGCGCACACAAACGGGATCTTGCCTCCGTTGGCCAGCCCGGCGCCGATCCCGACCATGTTCTGCTCCGCGATGCCCACGTTGATCAGGCGCCGCGGAAAGTGCTGCTGAAACTCGCGCAGGCTGGAGGAGCCCACCGAATCGTTGGCCACGGCCACGATCCGCGGATCGGCCTCGGCCAACTCCACCAGCGTCGCGGAAAACGACTTCCGGCAGTCGAACAACTCAGCCATGGCGGCGGCCCAGTGTCATAAATATGCCCTACAGAATCGCCATGCTACCACCTGTCCGGGCTGCCGTCAATCTCTCAGGGCGCGGATCCCGCCGCCGGCGCCACCTCCAGCAACTCCTGCCCGTAAACCGGCAGCGCCAGCAGCACGCCGGTGTCCTGCAACGCCTGTCCGGTGAAGGTGCCGTGGACCTTGCCTGAAAACAGGCCCACCACGCGGTACCGCGCCTCGCGCCGCACCCACGGAATGTTGACCGCGCGCTGCGCCGCCCCCGCCGCTCCGCGCACCACCGCCACCGCGCCGTGCCCCTTCGGATCAAGCTTGCCCCACCAGTGCCAGTCCAGGTCAGTGGGCTCCGGCACGCCACTGAACTGAAACCGGCGATAGATGCCGTAGGTCTTCTCCAGCCGCTTGACCTCATCCAGCCGCTTGCGATAGTGCGCGATCTGCTCCTCGCTCAGCGTGCGCGCGTCGCCCGAGAAGCACACCGGCATGCCCATCAGCCAACTGGCCACCTGCCGGTCCTGAATCGACGCTGTGAGACTCCCCTGGTGGCTGGCCGTGGTGGCGGCGTAGAACTCCAGCGGATACAGCGGCAGCCCGCGGTGCGAGTAGAACCGCTGCCGCGCCAGCCAGCAGCCCCGCCGCAACGCTTCGGCGTGTTCTTCCGCCGTGGGCGTGCGGCCCCCGAATTCGCGCGCGAGGTTGGACCCAATGGCTTCATTCGGCGGAATGTGGAACCGCGCCGTATGCTTCAGCGCCGCCAGGTCGGCGGGCACTCCCGGCGTTCCCCAGTAGATCTCGTGCGTGATCTCGTTGACCACCTCGGGCGCGGCCCGGCGCAAGGCCGCCTGCGCCGCCAGCAATCCCCGCAGCCCGCGCAGCAGCGACTCGCGGCGCGTCCGGCTCTCGTGCCCTTCGGCCAGATCGCCGTACATGATGTTGGAGTAATCCTGCTTGAAGTACCTCACGCCGAACCGGCGCGCGACTTCCACCAGGTCGCGCACGTAGTAATCGCGCCAGGGCGAAGTGAAACTCATCGCCAGCCCGGGAAGCTCGGGCGAGCGGATCAGCGGCGGCAGGATGCGCGCTTCGGGCATCGCCGCCAGGTCGCGCGAGTCGCGGTCGCGGAAGCAGGACACCCACAGCCCCAGCGCCATCCCCTTCGAGCGAACGTACGCGGCGGTTGCGCCGAAATCGGGGAATTTCTGTTGGTCCACCTCCGTACCCAGGCGTCCCTTCTGCCAGCCGTCGTCGAACAGCATTTCGGTGAACCCCGCCCGCGAAGCGATATCCGCCAGTTGGCGCACCAGCGGGTCGTCGATGCGGTTGTAGAAGTAGGCCCAGGTCATCCACTGCGGCCCGTGCATCGGAGCGGTGGCGGCGGCCACGCCTACGTGTCTCGTGATGAACTCCTGGTATGGACCCTCCAGCGCGCGATCCAGCGGCGTGGAAACCGACGATACCGTCGCCCGCGCCGCGCCGCTGTAGCCGTAGTAGAAGACCGGTTCGCTGACAAACTCCTCCCCCGGTCCCAGCACCCACTCGAACAGGCCGGGGGTGTAACCCATCGCGCCCTGCTCGC